>NZ_KE992736.1:0-94110 GCF_000466465.2 Clostridium sp. KLE 1755 | reverse complement strand
CAGGGCGTCCCTGTATTCCGCCACAACCGTGGTACATGCCGCCATCTGGTCATAAACCGGGGCGCTGTCAAATACAAAGCCCATAGCTTCAGAGAACTTTGCATGGTCCGGGGCATCCAGCATATCAGAATAATAGGTTGTCATTTCTGTTTCCAGCGGAATGCTCAGGCACTGGTTCGGGTAAAACCAGGGACAATCCTGGTTCCATGTGCTGTTGTTCTGGGTAACGCCTTCAGGACGGCGGGCAATGCCCTTTTCATCCACGGTATAGTGCACGCCTTCAATTCCCAGAATAAAGTAGCGGGCCACATTTTCATCGGTTGCCATCAGATACAACATCTTCATGGCTGCATCCGGTTCCTTGCAGACGGTGGAGATCATCCAGCCGCCCAGTACGGAAGCGCTTGTGCCAACCATGTCCGTCAGCTGGAATTCAATGGGCTCGTAAGGGCTGTAAGCGATCAGAGCCTTGATGTAATCCGGGCTATACCCGCCCAGGTAACAGCCTGCGGAAACGCCGTTATTATATTGAGTAATTGTCATCTCGTTATTTAACGGATCATCCATCATCACTCCGGCATCCTTCCACTCCTTCATACGGATGCAGAAATTACGCCATTCTTCCGTTTCATAGAGATTTACAATTTCCTTCGTGCCCACGCCCCGGTTCATCAGAACACCCAGCCAGTTGCTGTTTCCCAGGCTGTCGATGCCGATAACCGCTTCGTTGTTGGTATTCACCATATAGGCAAATTCCGGATGGATTTCCTTGGCATCCTTCATGATCTGCGTCATCTCATCCAGAGTGATCCGTTCTCCGTCTCTGCCGGCAATGCCAAGATCCTCAGCCACATCTTTTCTCAAAGCATAGACATCATAGGTTGCGTAGCTGTCCACAGAAGGAACCGCATACTGTACGCCGCTGATCTGCTGCGTTTTCAGCACATTTTCAGGATACATTTCCCATAAATCGGGATAGACATCAAGATACTGGTCCAATGGGATGCACTGCTCATTTTTCACGCATCCGTCCAGTGTAGAATAGAATCTCCAGCAAAACAGGTCCAAAGGCTGCTGGTTGTCAGACAGCATCAGAGTCAGCTGGGTAGACAGATCTCCTAAAGTCATCTGTACCATATCAGCCTTTACGCCGGCGTTAATGGATACCAGATACTCGTTTAAGGCATCCTCAACCATCTGCTCATCCGCCATTTCGCTCAGTACAGGCACCTGTACCGTAATTGTGGGCCATTCCTCCGGATTTCCCGCTGCCGCAAAGCCTTTTGCACCTTCTGCCGTGTCCGCAGCCCCTGCGGCCGGTGCTTCTGCGCTCCCGGCTTCCGAAGACGCAGCTGCAGCCGGCGCTTTTGAACCGCAGCCAACCAGAGAGCCTGCCATTACAGCGGCCAGAATCAGTGACAACAGCTTCTTTTTCATTACATTACCTCCCTTATCCTATTGATTAAGTCATTCAACTGATAAGCCTATTCTAGTCAAATCAGGGAGGGAAAAATATGCAAAATCAGAGAAGGTTTATTGCATTTTCTGATTCGCGGCCGACTTCCGGTATTCCATGGGGGTGCAGCCTGTCAGCTGCTTAAAGCTTCTGGTAAAATTGGAATAATTCCCATATCCCACATGGCTGGATATGAGGGTTACAGGTAATGTTGTTGTGGTCAGCAGCATTTTGGCCGACTCCATTTTTTCATTCACGATATATTCCTTTAAGGTATAACCCGTATTCTTTTTAAACAGCTTTGTTAAATATTCAGGATTCATTCCGGCAAATTCCGCAATTTCCGATACCGACACATCGCTGTCCAGATGCTGCCTGATATACTTGATGGTTTCCTGCACCACATCCCTGGTATCCTTGCTGCCGATAAGCTTCTGCAGCTTTTCAGTGATATGGGTCATCGCCTTTTCAAACAGGTCATACCTCTGCCAGGCGTTCATATAGGTCAGATAAGGCAGCTCCTCATCAAAAATCACATCGCTTCCAATCTGATGGTTTACCAGATATGCCAGTAAAATCTGCGTTATACTCTGGTGCAGGTTCATCATGCCAGACGCATTCATACGACCGCGGTAGTCATTGCTTATATAAGAAAGGATGCTGTCCCTGAAGTCCTGGAACTGCTCCTGCTCCAACAGCTTTTTCCAGATATTCAGCTGAAGCTTGTAGGAATTGCTGCCTGCCTCTTTCTCATTTTCCCGCGGCAGAAATACCCGGCTTTCCTGACGCACATTATCTCTTTGGGCCTGGAATAAAGGCAGCGAATATTTGGGCAGTTCAGCCGGCCCGCAGACATTGCCGCAGTATATTGCCATTGTGGTCAGAAGGACGCGGAAGGACAGAATGCGGAAGCTCTCCAGCTTATCTGAAATTACCTCCCTTTCATAAGCCAGCTCCCGTTTCCAATATAAAAGCATGGCGAAATCCGTACTGTTTTCCTCCAGCATGACAATGCTGTACACTCCCAGCTCCTGGAATACCTCGTCCAGGATATTCTGATAAATCAGCCGCAGGATAGGCTTTTCAATTTTTTCCAGATGCTTCTGCGTCTTCAGCACCTGTACCAATACCGGCAAATAAACCGATTCTCCTGCATTGTTAATATTATGGTAAGAAATCAATCTGCGGATATAGGAATCATCCGTATTCCTGCCTTCCAGATATTGCAGCGCTCCCACTTCAAGAATATTCTCTTCATAGGTCTGAAAAAAGGCGCCTTTATTCATCAGCTCCAGATTTTTTCTCTCAATCTTAATCTGGGATACCGCCCGCTCCACAACACTTTTTAACTCCTCCGTACTGACAGGCTGAAGTACATAATCGAAGCTCTGCATGGAAATTGCTTCCTTCATATATTTCACATCCGCATATGCCGTCAGGAAAATAATTTTTACATCTGAATGCTCCTCAAGCACCCATTTTGCAAAAGTAATGCCGTCCATTTCAGGCATGACAATATCACAAAGGAAAATATCATAATGGTATTTTTTCATACATTCCTTCGCTTCTCCGGCGCTGTCTGCCGTATCAATTCTTTCCATCCCCAGCTCCATTTCCATAAGCTGGGAATATACTGTTTTTAATATTGTTTTTTCATCATCGATTATCAGTATGTTCATTTTCTTCCCGGGGCAGCAGTATCTCCGTAACAGCCCCTCCTGTGGGACTATTATAGAAATAGAGCCTCGCCCTTTCTCCATATAGCAAATATATCCGGTACTTTATATTATCAACCCCAACCTGCCTGGAATGATACTGGAACTGCGTTACAGGCCTGTTCAGCTCCTCCAGCCGCTGCGGCTGGTATCCCTCTCCATTATCCGATATCCGGATTCTGATATACCTTTGTTCTTCATCCTCTATTCTGTCTGCCATAATGGAAATGGAAAGCACCCTGTTTTTACTCACCGCATGTTTTATGGAGTTCTCTACAAAAGTCTGAATACATAAAATAGGCACCTGATAGGACTCGTCCTCTTCGTCCAGCTGTATCTGAAGAAGAATCGGCATTGCGTTTCTGATAATATAAATATTACAGTAGGCTTTCACCTCTTCTATCTCCTCTGCCAGCGTAACCAGACTGTCCGAATCCTGAAATACATATCGGAAATGCCTGGAAACGGCATAAATCATTGTTTTTACCGTGTCCACATCATTTTCATTCAGCAATGAGGCCACAATATTCAAACAGTTCAGGAAAAAGTGAGGCCTGACCTGTAGCTGATAATACTGTAATAAAGCCGCGTTGGCCTCTTTCTCCTTTTCGTATCTTTCCTGCTCCAGTTTGCCCATTTCCGTGATCAGCTCATCCAGCTTTTCATTGATCAGCCGGATTTCCTCCAGCTGGTTTTCCTTTCCCGCTTCCCCGAAATTTTCAGGAAGCTCTCCTTTTTTCATTTCTGTAAGGCGGTGCACAAAGTGATCGATTGGCTGATAAATAATCCGCTTTACAAACCGGTATACATTCCAAAGGACAGCAAAAGCTGTCAGCGGGATTAAAATAAATAACAGCCAGAACTCCATCTGGTTCCAGAAAGCAAGTTTTTCATCCTTATGTACCAGCAGGATACGGAGATTCTCTCCCTCCAGATCCTTCCTGGAAATCATATACGTTAAACCTGCTCTCTCCGTATTGTTCCTGAGCTTCTGTGCAATGGCCTCTTCCTCCAGAAGCATATCTCCCTGATTTACCAGGATATTCCCCTCCCTGTCAGAAATCACAAGCTGCATATTTTCTCTCAACACAAAATATTGGGACAGGTTAACCGCATACCCCAGAAGCTTCCCCCGATCTCCCAGGATATACAGCAGATAAGCTTCTCCCTCATAGGTCATTATTTCTTTATAAGGCATCTTTTCATCCATATGGGCGCGTGCTTCCCGCTTAATTGCCTGGTTCAAACGATAGCTGTCTCCTGTAAAAGTAAATCCGCTGAATTCGCTGTGCAGGGAATCCCAGGCCTTATCATAATAAAAAATGCCGCCAAAATAGTCCAGATTGTCTGCCCTGCTGCTGAAATTATTGTTCAGGTAATAAGAAGCAAGCATCCACTGGCTTTCCGTGATCTGGGAACGTTTCAATATCTGATAGTGCACATTATTTCCATACAGGTTCTTAATATAGGCTTCCATAGAGCTGATATCCTGCGCAAGCTGCTGTGCATAATCCGAAGTCATAATCTCATGGTCCCTCTTATACACATGGCGGTACTGCAATATGATATATCCACCAAAGCACAGTAAAAGCAAAAGCAGCAAAACGGAACCGCCGATACCTCCTATCAGAAGATATCTTTTTATGGATCTTTTTTTACTCCGCAACTACTATCCCCCCTGTTAATGCAATTCACTTCTGCGGATTTATGCTTTCCGCTTTTATTTCTGCAGTCTCCGGTCCATCCTCTCTGTAAATCCTTTTCCCCGAAAACAGATTTGAAATTCACCATTCAGATTTTATCACATAATCAATCCTGAAACAAATCCCGCTGCTCTTTTCCCAGTATATTCCACATAAACTGCTCCGCCAGTAGCTCCCACATTTCAAAATTAGGATACTTTACATATCCGTCCAGCAGCTTCCGCCCGGCCTGACCATGGGGCACACCGGAAAAGGTATGGATTTCAACCGTCACGCCATGGCTGACCAGATCCGGATACAGTTTATTTATATTATCCATGTTAAAATCTTCGAGACCCACCGCATGGAATACCGGGGGATATACCACTCTGCTATAATCAAAGGTTTCATGATTCATCCTCGGTCCGTAAATACAGAGAAAAGCATCCATTGATGCGCTGACCTGATCCAGCGCATCCTCCTCATAATCAGGAAACACCTCCGACATTCTCTGTTCCCCGGAATAATAACGGATGCAGGCCTCTCCTGTCAGTCCGCCGTTGGAAAAGCCTGCAAATACGATCTGGTTTTTCTTCACACGATATTTTTCCGCATTTGCCCTGACTATGCGTATGGCTCTTGCCGCATCCGCTCCCGCCTCTTTGCCGCTCCAGGGATTTAAGTTGGTACGGTTCAAAAGAAGGAAGCATTGATAGCCCATTTGGTTGAAGTCCCTGGCCACCTGATAACCCTCGCACAAAACTGTAAAGCCGTGATCCCCGCCGGCGCACAGAATGATCGCTCCCATCGGCGTCACCTCCTCCGGCACAAGCATTTCATACATAAAAGGGGCAAAATCAGGATTGTGGTTATACCTGTATGCAGAATTATCCGTGTATTCCGTCAGCGAGGGCACCCTGTTTTCCGGCCACAGCATGAGCCTGGGACGTTCCTGCTTCCTGTTTTCAATTTTCAGCCTCAGTTCCCGGAAGGCTTCCAGCCGGGAACTGATCTCTTCCGGGGAATCCAGTTCTTCAATTTCACATGCCATACCTGCAAGCTCTGTAAGCAGATCCATGGGATAGCACAGACAATTCTCAAACAGCGGAACCGCCGCCAGATTTTCCTCTCCGAAAACACTTCTGACCATATCCATTTTAGCGCGCATTTTTTCAAATAAAGCTTTCATATCATCCATTATATTTTCTCTCCTTGTTATTCCGGAACAGCAGCGTCCATTGCCTCCATAATAATTTCCGAAGCATCCTCCGGGAGGAGAAATCCGTTTTGGATCATCTCCATAACCGATTTTACAACCTTCCGCAGATATACATCGTGGGTTGGATAAAGCGACTTCAGTTTTTCCGGAGAAAAGGGCGTGATTATATTGCGGACGGCACCCGGTTCATCCTTCCAGGTATAGGTACAAACGGGAACATCCACGTAGGGAGAACGGACGCCGCCTTTGGGATTGCCATGCTCATCCAGCACGAATTCCGCATCCGGATATTCCCCTTCCATTTCGATATAGGCTGATTTCGGTGCGGGAATCCCATACCGGATCCATTTTTTCAGATGATCCAGCACTGCCCTGATTACATAATGGAACGGAATTTCCCCAAAATACCGTTCCAGGGGAAATTCCTTCCCCTCCCCATTATACTTCTGCAGATCCTCTGCACAGGGACAGACCGCCATATCCCAGTCCATACCCAAAGCGGCGCCCGCTATTTCGTACTGCCTGTGCTGCCGCCCGGGAAGATCGCTGTCCGGCCAGCGGTACATATAAGAATAACTGGGATGTATACCGCCGCCCCGCATGTCTCCCATGGTCTGTGTCCAGACAAGCGGCACATTGGTCATAATTTTGCATCTGTCATCATTGGCTTCAAAACGCGTCTCTCCGTTGCTGATGCAGCCGGGATAACCGGTCATATGGATGTGGAAGCCGTCAAAACAGGGGTTTTTGCCGTCAATCGTAGCAAACGGCTGAAGCGCGGCTGCATAAAGGGACAGATCACAGCCTGATGCCCCCATGCCGATCACATATCTGGCGGCTTTTCCTGAAATGCTGCTGCCGTACAAAGGATTCTGCAGAGTTTTTGATTTTAGAAGCGCCGCCGCCTGACTCATGGCATCGTAAGCCAGCCCGCTTTCAAACTCTCCGCTCTCCTTCGTCTCCATTTCCCCTGTCAGCGTCCTGCCCTGTTTTCTTTTGTCCGGAGGAACAGGATTGGGGAAACCAAGAGCGGTGTACCTTACTGCGTCAAATTTTTTTAAATTATCAACAGCGTTCTGCCGTATGGTAATGCCTACCCATACATCTCCCCTGGAAAGCATATATTCTGCGCAGTATCCCCAGCCTGCAAAGGCGCGTTCCGCCCCGGCGTAATTAAAAATCTCCAGTATGGCGAAATCACTTTGTTTATGAGGATCCCTGGGACGGCGTACCAGAATTCGCGTACAATAGCTTCCATCCTGACAACGGATTTTCGGATACAGCCCCACGTCATGATATTCATATACATTGGCATATCCGCTGATAAGATATTCCTCTTCCACATAACCGTATTTTTCCAGATCAAACGGCTTCTGCTGACGGTTTGCGGCATTAAAGGGATAGGATTCATCTGTATTGGGAAGCGGACCGGTCACCTTTGGGAGAGCAACCGGAAGCTTTTCTATTTCTTTCAGTTCTTCATAATAAACAGGCTGTCTCATGAGCTTTCCTTTCTTTCTGCGGTTACGGCACCAGCTTCTTTTTAAAGAAATTCAGTACGATATCATAATACCCTTCTCCTTTAAAGAAACCATGCCCCTGTCTGGGAACCAGGACAAAGGTGGCATCATGGCCGTATTTGAGCAGGGCGTCATAATAATTATAGGAAAATTCCGGCGTTACCGCCTGGTCAGAGTCTCCATGCATCAAAAGGTATGCCGGCTGTTTCTGATCCACATAAAAAATCGGGCTGATATCCATGGAAAGCTCAGGGGCCTGGCTGCCGGGCACTCCAAACATCTGCTCAAAAATTTCCCTCTGGGCTGAACTCTTTGGATCCTCCTGCTTCTCCAGCTGCCCGGGCATGAGAGTCAGCCGGATGCCCAGTTCCTCCGCCCGCGCCTGTACTTCCGGACAGACATACGCTCCCATGTGCGTCATATCCCCGCCGCAGTACCAGTCACAGACTGCTTTGACCTCGCTGCTGTATTCCTGCCACCCGCCGTTTCCTTCCAGGCGGGGATTCCCATAGGAAGCGCCCACCAGCGCCGCCAGCTGTCCGCCGGCCGATTCTCCCCAGATGCCGATACAGTCCGGATCAATTCCCAGTTCCCCTGCATGTGCTTTCAGGAAACGCACGGCGCACTTGCAGTCTTCTATCGGCGCGGGAAAGGGTTTCTCCGTTACCAGCCGGTACTCAATGCTGGCGCAGACAAAGCCCATGCGGCATGCCTGTACCAGGGCGTTCACAGGACGGTATTTTTTCGTCAGCTCAGGAATGCTCCATCCGCCGCCATGCACCCAGATGATAATGGGACGTTTTTTCTCCGTCTTTTCCTGAGGTATCATAAGATCCAGATACATGGGATGCTCCCCGCCCATTCCATAAGCCACATCCTCATAAAAATCAATTTTCTCCGCTTCCCAGTCCGCCTTGAATTCATCTGACACTCCGGTTTCCTCTCCGGATAATTTTTTCAATTCCAGCATTTTTTCTCCTCCAGTCATTTAACAAACTTCCTCATAATGAATATACTGAATTCATTTTAATGAAATAAGAAAATCAAAAATATACAAAAACAGATTTCCCATATCATATTTTCTGATATCATTTCTTTTCTTCTCTTGCTTTTTATATGCTGCCTTTTTCTATCTCCGATTTAATCTTTTTGAGAAATCAAACCGAAGTGTGGTGGTGATCGGATTCTTTTATCTGAGCTCCATTAATCAGCTGTTAATTTTCACAAGTTTCGACAAAAAAAAGAAACAGACCTTTTCTTAAGAATCTGTTTCAAATAAAACCTTCTTTATGCATTGATATACCATTCACAATTATCTTTTACAATAACATTTTTCCAATGAAAACGTCTCTCCTCAATCTTGGTGAAAATCCATTTTCTTCTTTCATCGTTTATGTAGGTTCCCGTGCTATCTATATCTCCGTGCTATCTATACCTCCGCCCTGATCACATCCATACTGCCGGATTTCAACAGCTTTTTAAGGAAACTCTTTGCATCTAAAGGAGAACGGTATTGAGGCAGCTGAGTGAAAACACCGGACAGTCTGTCCATCTCTTCCATCGCTTCTGTAAATTTTGCAGTATCATAATGGTCCAGCTTTTCCTGGGAGCTGTATTCAAGATTCCCGGGATTAAGTCTGTGCGTCAGGATTGCATATCCCACACGTTTCCGACAGTTACACTTTCCTGTACCGGAAAGCCCACAGTATTCCCCTAAAAATGAAGCTACCTTTTTACGGATGCGTGAAAGCCGCTGACGGTAGGCTTCGGCAGTTAACCCTAAGATTTCGCCGCACACCCTGCTGTCTGCCTTAAACATCAGCCCCAGCACATAGATACAGCGGCTTTCAGGATCCAGGCACTGAAGCATGACATTGGTGCAGGAAGCCTTTAATTCATCTGCCAGTATTTCCTCCTCCACCCCTTGCAGTAAATCCTCTGTATTTGGGACAAACCCCATATTGATGTCCTCGCCATAAAATTCAAAACTCAATGGCCGCTGTGCAAACATTGACTTTTTACAGTTGATAAGATAATTTGCAGCTACACGGTAAGCCCATGTGGAAAAGGCACTCTCCTTGCGGAACGTCGATAACTGTGTAATGATTTTAATCATGATTTCCTGCACGGCATCTTCTGCATCCTGAGGGCTTCCCAGCATTCGCAGTGAAAGATTATAAAGCATATCCTGAACACTTAGAAGAAGAGTTTCCAATGCTTTTTTATCGCCGTTTACCGCCTGGTCAATCAATTCCGGCTCTTTATTTTGCATGCTAATACCTCCATTTTTTTATATTATACCTTATTAGACAATGTTTCTGACCAGTTGTGACAAACAAAGTTATTATTTGCAAAAATTATATCATCCAAATTTGTCTCTCACTTTCATACAATTATCCTCCTCTCATTCTCACTCCGCCAGTACGGCGCCGCCGGCGGTATCGATTCCGGGGCAACGGCTCAACAGTTCTTCCTGGAGCGCCCTAGCTGATTCCAACACCTCCTGTTCACTCAGGCCGCCTGTCTTTGCAACGATGCGGATCCAGTCATCCACACTTTTTCCCATACCTTTTATCATTACAAAAATAAGCGTCCCGAATCCAAGAATCAGCAAAAGGAAAAAGACACAAATCCCGATTCCAACTCCCAGCATATCCTCCTGTTCATCCCGGATGAATTCCAGCACCCTGTTTATGGACCATACAAGCCCTGCCACGCTGCCTGCCAGGAAAACGCCTATAAATAAACAGGTTCAGGCCCGCATTGACCCCTTTCTGCGCCTTCTTATGGGCCATAAACACGGAGCCTTCCGGATAATGCTTTCTCCTGTACTCATCATTCATATGCTGTAAATACAATTCTCTGTTTTGAACTTCCATTTTTTATTTTCTCCCCGTATACCTTCCTGCGGTATCCTTTTTCTTATTAATTTACTTTCCCAAAGATATGGCAAAATTCAACTGTACACTGCTGTTTCAGTTATAATTCATCCGTACATGGCGAGTATCTTTTTTGCCTTTTCTTTTAAAATATCCCTTGCTTCAACAGGCTCAATTACTTCAACATACTCGCCAAATGAAAGCAGGTAAAGGAACGTCCAGTCACTGAGCTGGTATCTGAAAGATACTTCCAGCGTGCCGTCCTCTAATTTTTTAATATACTTTTCCTGAAATTCATCATAGACCTTATATGCTATCTTCTCAGAAAAATGCAATTTAAACATCGGAATATTATAATCCTCTTTATAAGCAGGAGTAATGGTAAAATCCTGCGGCAGTTCGCGTTCAAACAATTGATTTGTTATTTGAAGCTCCCTGATGCGGGACATTTTATAAGTACGGATGGCATTTTTATTCCGGGAATAAGCGACAAGATACCAGGCGTGTGATTTGAAAACCATTTTTAATAGCTCAACAGCCTGACTGGTTATCGTCAGCTCGGAATTAAAATACGTGAAGGTAATCACATACTTATTGATGATTGCACGCTCCAATGCCGTAATATTGAGCCGCTCCTTTTCCGGGCTTCCCCAATATGAGAAATCAATCTCCAGCCATTCTGATTGCATATTATGGCTGAACAGCCCGGCAACCTTGTTCAGGGCTTTATCAGCATCCGGATAATTGGAGGATTTCAGGATTTGCAATGCATGAATAATATTGTTTTGCTCCGCCTGCGTGAAATAGGACTTGTCCAATGAAAAGCCCTGCAGTAAGGACAGTCCTCCGTTATATCCCTTTTGTGATGTAATTGGTATGCCCGCGAGCGAAAGTATATTGATGTCCCTGTATATCGTGCGTGTGGAAACATTAAGTTCCTCCGCCAGCTGTCTGGCCGTTATATACTCATGGCTCAACAGCAGGAACACAATCTGAAGCAGTCTGTCTATCTGCATATCATCCCTCTTTTTACCTGTTTTCGCGGCACGAAAACAGCTCCTCCCCTAAATATTTATCATGCGGCGCTATCAGGCATTTTTCCATCGGCTTCCAATAGCTGCCGTAAAGATTTTTCTGCGCTGCCCCGTAGCTTTCCTTCGTATCAAACTCCCAATAAAGCATATACTTTACACTTTTTACAATGCGCGTGATTTTGAGAGGCGGCAGTCCTTCTTTAATCTGCTCCATGTCTATATGGTACTCTCTCTTCACAAACCGAAGCAAAAGCAGCCCCGGCTGCTTTTCCAAAAAAGCTTTGGCTTCAGACATAAGCGCCTCAAATTCATCGACCTTCTGCGGTTTGACCTGATAAATGCATATTTCAGCAAATGGCATATATAACTCCTCCTTTATTTTCAGGTTTATCTTATCATGAGGAATATGACATCAGTGTGTCATATTTTAAATAAATATTGTTATAAGTAATAATTCTATTTCTTCCAGGCATACCAGTTATGCTTACTTTAAATATATTTTGCAGGAAAAACATGGATATGATTGATAGAACCTGTTGCCGTTCTGCTTTTTGCAGCCGTAGTCACTGTTCAGGTAAATTTGAAAATTTCAAAGCGATATATGGAAGAATTGTTTTCTTCAAAAGATGATGAATGTGAGGGAGACAAAGATAATGAAAAATAAAAGAGCAATTTGTATTACAATCATCTGTGTATTGGGTGTAGTTATACTTCTGTTGTTGCTTTTTTCTCATTTGAACCACGGCAATCTATACAATGACAATCAAGCTATCGCAAACACAGAAGAGCAACGAAGGCTCCACAGGCAATCAGAATAATGAACCCGAACTTTCCCAAGGTGAATATGCGGTTATTCCTCATTGAGGTGAAGTAATTATTTGTTCCAGCAATTCTCCTACCTGAGCGGCTATTTCTTCAACCCCTCCATGAAATTGATCGAGTACAAAGGATTCCACTACCCCCAAAACAGCCATTCCCATAAATTTTAGAAGAACCTCCGTATTTCTTTTTCCTGAACTCTCTTCTAATTTATTATTCAGTTGGTTCATAATAAAATCCAGCAGACGATTACGGAAGGCTACCGTACTCTCTGTTGCAAACAACGCCGCGAAAAATGCCTTCCTCTCTTCAAAATAACGGAACCATATTACCGTGCCTTCAACAAACCCCTTATCTTTTTTCTTTTCACAAATGATCCCCAGTTCTTCCAGATGTTTATTTACAACCGCATTTAATAAATCATATTTATCAACATAATGAAGATAGAAGGTTTTTCGGCTGATATCCGCTTTTTCTGTAAGCTCTTTAATTGTAATCATGTCAAACCCGTCCTTCAGAAGCATTTCCAAGAAAGCATTCTGAATTGCCTTTTGTGATTTTAAAATCCTTCGATCTATATTTGTTTCCATATTTTCCTCCGAAATAATACACATATTTGACGGATATGAGTATTACTACATTATTTTAATAATCTGGTAATTGAATTCCATTACCCTATCCATTAATATACACATGTGTAATTATATTCGCAAGAGAACTTTTAAGCCTCAATTATTCCATTTCGACAAATCAGTGGCTTATTAATCCCAAAAGGAGCCATTTATTAACCGGAATTTTATCAGTAAACATTTTTAGGGCAATACTATGATAATTCAAAGTACATGAATACAGGAGGAAGAAAATGTCCAGAACTGCAGAAGAATTGATGACCCACCATATCGAATCTATGATGAAAATGAAGGAAAATTCAAATTTAGATGAGGCCTTAGCAGATTATTCAGAAGATCTCGTGGCAATAACCCGCCTGGATGGCCGTACAAGAACTATGGGATATGATACGCTTACCGATACCATGAGAAATGCTTTTACTTTTGCAACAAAGCTGGGAATGGATGTGGAGTCGGCTGTTGAAAAACTGGATATCCTTTTTCGTCAGAGTGAAGGCGGCTACATCACTCTTTTAGCCTCTTTAAAACCCTTTTCTTCATTTGCCTCCTTTACCTATATGATAGAAAATGATAAAGCCATTTATGTAACTGGTTATGCGAAAACTGCATTGTCTATGCCCTCTCTTGGCGTTAAGGCACACCCTTTTCCCGAAAATCCAGAAACTCTGGCCACTGTAGAAAAACATTTATCTAACCTCAGGAAACATGATGCTCATGCATTGCCGCAAGACTATGCCGATGACGCCATTATTTTAACCAATCTGAGTGAACGGCCTTACCATGGTACAGCAGCCATTGAATATTATTGTTCCAATCTGCTGGAAAAAGCCAGTGTGGAAATTGATGCTCTGACAGATCCCGATACGAAAATAATCGTAAAAGAAGCTGTTGCGGAAATTGCCTGCATTGTGTTCCAAAACAGGGCAAAAAAGAAATCCGGCGTAATGACCTATCGGGTTCAGCAAGGGAAAATTGTATTTGAATCAGCTATATTTCAAAATGGATGACCGATTTCATTTACTCATTCCGGATTGCCGCCAGCGGATTCATGTTCATCGCTTTCAATGCAGGGAAAATCCCTGCTGTTATTCCAACCAACGCTGCAAATATAAGCGCCGCTAAAGATAGCCAGGAGGGGATCCGTGAGATGTTGCTGCCCATATCACATCCAAGAACCTTCAGCACGCCTATTTCCTTTGTACGCTCATAAATTGACATTACCATTGTATTGGCAATTCCTATTGCTGCTACAAACAAGGATACAGCTCCGATACCGCCCAATACAGTCTGAATCATCTTTGATTGCTTTTCCGACTGTTCCAGCCATTCGATCTTGCCGACAGCCTGATACCCCGATTTATTCAGCAGTGTAAGCACCTCTTTCACATGCTTTACATTGTCCACATTTACTTCTATGCTATCATAAACAAAATAGGGCAGAGGCTTTCCATTTTTCATGGTTGGCCGCCCTGGGATTATCTTTTTCTTAAATATCTGCTTTAACCGTACCTTCAGAAGTTCCAGATCCGTATATACTGTGTATGCATAATCTGAATTCTTGCTCATCGTTTCATCAATAATCCCGGCTGAATTCAATGAATATTTTTTGGGCGGCTTAACAATGCTGTCCGTCCGGGAATTAAAATAAGCATCCACGTCAAAGACAACAAACATGGGCGTTTTCTCTAAATCCACTTTGGGAAATTCACCAAGTGCTCTGCTGTTGGGGAGGCAATGGCTAAAATATATTTATTCATTAGCTTCCATCAGGTACTCTGCAGTAAACCGTTTCCGAAAGCTTTTTGCATTTCATATCAGCATGCTTTTTTCCATCCTGCTTCATGGCAATCCGTCTGCAAGTCTAATCCATTCATTGTCCGGGCCAGGTTTCATACCACAGGCTTGATTGAAATAAGCAGCCACTAATTAATTCCGACTTTTGACACTCAAACCAGTTACTTATAAGGTGATTGATTTCTGAACGCAGTATGGATATAATCAAAATAGCTACAATTCATGAATAACGGAAGCGATGGAAATAATGGCGATAACTCAGAAAACGATTAACTATGAAACCACCGATTTTGAGAATTCGTTCCAATTGGTTCATAAGATAACAACCAAACGGTTTCAGTATGGAACTCATATTCATACCCGTTTTTATGAAATCCATTTTCTAATCAGGGGGGAAGTCGAGTTCGCTATTGATGAGATGAGGAAGAAATTGGAACATGGAGATGTTACGGTTATTGCGCCTGGTGAGATCCACAGGCCGTATATAAATGATAATAAAGAATATGAGAGAATAGTATTTCATATTTCAGATAATTTATTGACAGAACTGTCTACACCGCGTACCAATCTGCAGAGTATGTTCAGACGGGTAAAAACACACTTTATTCATTTTACGGATGAGGAACTTGAAGAATTTTTTATTCGTGCAAAAGAAATAAACAAATATGTAAGTAATCCGGAACAGCCAGGGGCGGATATCTTAATGCAGTCCTATCTGAATATCATTCTGATGCAGATACTTAATAAGCTTCAGATATCAGATGAAAATACAGGAGAAAATTATGTTGAGCTGTCTCCACTTATCGGAGAAGCAGTAGAATATATAAAAGGTCACCTGACAGAAGATATTTCGGTGCAGTCGGTCGCGGATCAACTGAATATAAGCCGTTCTTATTTAAGCCGTATTTTTAAGGAAAGAACCGGATATAGCCTGTGGAACTACGTGCTGTCCAAGAGGCTGATTCTGTCTCAGAAGCTTATTATGGAAGGTCGTTCTGTTACAGAAGCCTGCTTTGACTCGGGCTTCCGGGATTATGCACATTTTATCAAATCATTTTCCAGAACCTTTGGGATTCCACCAAAAAAATACAGGGAACAGACGATTAATCAAATAACAATAAATATTATAGTATAGGAAATCGAAGAGCGGTTCAAATCGAATCGCTCTTTTTTTGTACAGCTGAAATAAGGATTGCATCTTAAAAAGTACCATAGGGAGTTGTGTACAATATGACATAAAAAGGATGCAAAAAGCAATATGATCATAAAGTAATATGACTAAAATGTGTATTAACAAAACGTTTTGTAAATTTTAAAAAAGGCTTAAAATTGACATTTCTAAGAAGGTTTTAAATAATACACAATAATAATTTTGTATAAGACGAGGCGTATTGGAGGAAAATATGAAAAGAAAATTATGTAGTATTATACTCACTTTAGCCATGACAGCATCACTTTTGGCTGGTTGTGCAAGCGAAAAAACATCAGTGGATACAGAGGATAATGCACAGTCATCTGCCGGTCAGGTACAGCAGGAAATTGGTTCTGAAGAGGCTGCTTCCGAAGTGACCACATATCCCATCGACACAGATACCACATTTACATACTGGGGTGTTTTGAATGGAAATGTCTCAGCAAACTTTAACAGTCTGGGAGACACAGAAATTGCGAAGATGTGGCAAGAAAATACAGGTGTTACAATCGAATTTCAGCATCCCACGGCAGGGCAGGATAAGGAGCAGTTCAATTTGATCATTGCTGATGGAAACTATCCAGATTTCTGGCATTATACATGGTCTAATTCCAGCACCTATCCCGGTGGACCTGAGAAGGCAATTGCAGACGGAGTTATCCTGGATCTTACTGATTTGATTAACAATTACTGTCCTAACCTGAAAGCATATTTGGAAGCAAATCCGGATGTGGACAAGCAGGTAAAGACAGATTCCGGAAAATATTACTGCTTTCCCAGCATAAAGGAAATTGATGAAGGCTGTACCTGTATGGGGCCAATGATCAGAAAGGATATTTTGGATGATCTGAGACTGGAACTGCCGGAAACCATTGAAGAATGGCATGATGTACTAACTGCATTCAAAGAAAACGGTGTTGAAATTCCTCTGTCCTGGTATTACCCGGATAAAGGCAGGACCTTTGGATATGCTTGGGGAACGCCGGAAACCTTCGTTGTGGATGATGGGAAATGTGTATATGGTCCTTCCAAGGCAGCATATAAAGATTATCTTACAACAATGAAGCAATGGTATCAGGAAGGACTTCTGAATCCTGATATGTTTTCGGGAGGGGAGGATTTGACCAATACCATGTTGGCTTCCGGAAAAATCGGAGCGACCATGGCATGGACAGGTGGAACGCTCCAGACGGTAACTCTTTTACAGAGACCGGAAAATCCTGATTATGAATTGTCGGCATGCAAATGGCCCGTACTCAATAAGGGAGACAAACCTATGTACGGTTTCCGTAATACCAAGTTTTTTGATGGCGGCATTGCTATCGGCGGAACCTGCAAAGATCCTGTTCTTGCGGCAAAAGTGCTGGATTATGGGTACAGCGAAGATGGATATATGATGTTTAACTTCGGAAAAGAAGGCATTTCCTATACAATGGAAGACGGTAAACCGGTATACACGGATATTATTAAGAATAATGAAGATGGTTGGCCGGTGGGACAGGCAATGGCCAAATATATCATGGCCTGCTACAATGGACCGTTTGTACAGTCAGGAGACTATCAGCTTCAGTATTTTAACATCGATGAAGCAAGAGATGCCATGTATACATGGAACGACTGCGGATCTGATGAGACAACTCTTCCCACCATCTCTCCTACCGAAGAAGAAAGTGTGGAATATGCAACGATTATCAACGAAATGAATACTTATGTGGAAGAAATGACATCAAAGTTTATTTTAGGCACTGAGGATATTGAAACGGGCTTTGATAAATATATCGAAACCCTGAACCAACTGGGACTGGAACGGGCTACAGAAATCATGAACAATGCATTGGAACGCTTTAATAATAGATAATCCGGCGAATCAAACGGGAAGAGGAGATGCTTCTTCCCGTTTTCTATCGGGAATACCGATGAAAAACACTTCCAACGACGTATGGTGAGAGGTAATTGGAATGAAAAAAAAGAATGAAAGTAATTTTGGAATAAGGGTAAAAAAGGATTGGCGGAAAAATAAGAGCTTGTATCTAATGATCATTCCGGTATTCATTTTTTATTTCCTTTTCATGTATAAGCCTATGTATGGAGTAATTATTTCCTTTATGAATTATTCACCTGCCAGAGGGATTTCAGACAGTCCGTGGGTAGGATTCGACAATTTTATCCGTTTTTTCAACAGTCCCTATTTTTACAGATTAATCCGTAATACCCTTTTACTGAGTCTGTACAGTCTGATATTTTGTTTTACCGCACCTATTGTACTGGCACTTTTGTTAAATGAAGTTACCTGCAAGCCATTTAAATCCGTCGCACAGACCTTAAGTTATCTTCCTCATTTTATTTCTATGGTAGTGGCAATCGGGATTGTGAAGGAATTCTGTCTTTCAGATGGGCTGATTAATGATATTATTGTATTTTTTGGAGGAGAACGTTCCGCACTTCTGCAGAATCCATCTTTATACAGAACTATCTACATCATATCCGATATCTGGCAGGAAGTGGGATGGGGGTCAATTATATATCTGGCCGCATTATCAGGAATCGATTCACAGCTGTATGAAGCTGCTTCCATTGATGGAGCCGGAAAACTGAAGCAGATGCTTCATGTTACAGTGCCGGGTATTATGCCTACAGTAATTATTATGTTCATTCTGCGTATTGGTGCACTGATGAATATGGGTTATGAAAAAACCATACTTCTTTATAATTCCTCCACCTATGAAACGGCAGATATTATTTCTTCCTATATATATCGTTCTGGTTTACTGGAACAGAACTGGAGTTATTCGACGGCCGTAGGACTTTTTAATTCCGTTATCAACTGTATTCTTCTTGTGGTTGCCAATAAGCTGAGCAAGAAGGTCACAGAAACAAGTTTATGGTAATGGAGGGGAAAGGAAATGAATATGAAAAAAAATAAAGTAAAAAAATCGGCTCCAGTTTATATATTCCAGACATTTAACTATATTTTCTTGGCTGCGTTGGTACTGCTTTGCCTTTATCCAATGTGGTACTGCCTTATGGCATCCATCAGTAATCCGGGAGCCATGATGCGGCATATGGGCCCTTTGCTACTGCCTAAAGGTTTTTCACTGGCATCTTATGGGAAGGTGTTTGCTAATCCCAATATAATCAGCGGTTACAAAAATACTATCTTTATTTTGGTGGTTGGCGTAATCCTCTGCCTTCTGATGACCTCTTTGGGGGCTTATGTGTTATCACGTAAAGATTTATTATTCAGGAAACCGCTAATGATGATTATTATGTTCACCATGTTTTTTACAGGAGGCCTGATTCCTACATATCTGAATTTAAAGGAACTGCATTTAACTAACAGCCTGTGGGGACTAATCATTCCTTTTCTTGTAAATACATTTAATCTGATTATTCTGAGGACTTCTTTCGAATCCATTCCTGACAGCCTCATAGAGGCAGCGCAGATTGACGGAGCGAGCCATTGGAAAATTCTTATTAGTATTGTTCTTCCTCTGTCGAAGGCAACGCTGGCAGTTATGGTACTTTATTACGGTGTGGAAAAATGGAATGGCTGGTTCTGGGCTTCTGCCCTTATCAGAAACAGGGAATTACTTCCCCTGCAGGTAATACTTCGGGAAATACTGCTTTCTTCCACACAGAGTATGCAGACCGGCGCAGGAGCAGGTGACACGGAGGCTATAGGGGCCACTATCCGGTATGCAACAACGATAGTAGCCACAGTTCCTATTTTATGCGTATATCCTTTTGTACAAAAGCATTTTACAAAAGGCGTTATGGTAGGGGCTGTTAAAGAATAAGAAATAAGTCAAAACAGGAATAGAGTATAAAAAGGCAGGTTAGTTTATGAGAAACGAAGAACAGGTTTGGCTGGAAAATCTTTATGACAGACTTTGCTTGAAAATAAAGGCGGAATGCGAAAGAACAGGATCTGGAATACCCTATATTCCGGAGGGCGGCGCTTATTATGATATGGGAAAAGAGAATATCGCATGGTGGACGAATGGATTCTGGCCCGGAATATTGTGGCAGATGTATACAGCAACCGGAGAAGAACTATACAAAAAAAATGCGGAAGCAGTTGAACAGCGGATGGAACAGATGCTGGAAGAGTTTGTCGGTTTAGATCATGATGCCGGGTTCTTGTGGCTGCTTTCAGCAGTTGCAGATTATCGGATTACAGGGAATAAACGCTCCTGTATAAACGCACTTCATGCTGCCAACATACTTGCAGGAAGATTTAATCCGGCAGGAGGATTTATCCGTGCATGGGGATGTGAAGGAAGCAGTGAAAAAAGCGGCTGGATGATAATTGATTGTCTGATGAATCTGCCTCTTTTGTATTGGGCATCGGAACATACAAAAGATCCAAGATATAAAAATATAGCTATAATGCATACAGATACAGCTATGAAGTACCTGCTTAGGAGCGATGGTTCCGTTTATCATATAGCCAACCTGGATCCGGAAACGGGTGAATTGGTAGGATACCCCGACTGTCAAGGGTATTCCTCTTCGGCTTCCTGGTCAAGGGGACAGGCATGGGCGTTATATGGGATGACATTGGCGCATCTGCATACAGGCAATACGAAATATCTGGAAGCAGCTAAGTGCTGTGCCCACTATTTCATTGCCAATACGGTGGCAACCGGATATGTACCATTATGTGACTTCAGAGCTCCTTTAGAACCGGTAATATATGATACCAGTGCGGGTGCGATTGCAGCCAGCGGTCTGCTTGCGTTAAGCAGGCAGGTTGCTGCAGAAGAAAAAGAGATGTACACAGATGCGGCAATCAAAATATTGAAAGCACTGGATGAGAAACATTGCAACTGGGATATCCGGACGGATTCACTTTTGGCGCAGGGATGTGTGGCTTATCACAGCAGGCAGACGGACGTTCCATTGATTTATGGCGATTATTTTTTTATAGAGGCGGTTACAGGTTTATTGGAAAACGGAATTTTTATGTGGTAAAAACATATTTGTAATGCAGGACCCCCTGAATAAAATATAAAATTTTTCCATAGACTGTTTCAAAGTTTGTGTAAATTCAAAAAACTGAAGTAAAATAAGTTGATAGTTCCGAAAGGGCAAAGCCATTTTCCCGGGCTTTGCCCTTTGCTTGTATTATAATACTGATTCTCCCCAAAAACACTTTTCCCTCAAGAAACTCCGACTTCATTATTTCTAGTCTTAAATGTTCCAGCTGTTTTCTTAAGTTTTTCATGCCAACCTTCTTTATCGTCAAACTGTCATCCAATAAAAAAGCAGTTAAAGCTTCGTTTCATTACTACTACAGATCACATTCCATAAAATGGGTTGCTGTCATACCGGATTCAGACAAATCCATCCCTAAAAATACAGTGCTGCAGGAAATCTCCCTCAGCGCCATAAAAAACAAGCCAGCTTATGTTATCTATGTACTGGTTGTGGCCTATTCATCTGAAAATATCATGCTCCCGGATTGAGCGGATTGCCTGCCAGAGTGTATTACTCTGGCCATGCAGATGATAAGGATGGGTGACTTTATGTTAATGGAACGTAACACACGTCCCTGATGTCGGCTATTCTGAATTATGGATATACCACACATGACCGATATTCCTGGAGATTACTGTCACATCATACTTATCCGCTCGGATAATGGTAAAATACGCCAGTTCAATGCTACTTAGATTCTTCTCTGTAAACAGCTTCAAACCGCCTTCCTGAAATATAGGTCCAGAGCTTTTTCCATAATCTCTTACAATTCTTCTTCAACAGCTTCTTAACTTCGGTTCCCTATACTATTTTCATTGACAGTAAGGCGTTATCCCTGCTCTTCATTCTCCCTGATCCGGCGGTACTCCTCCATATCAATCCAGATCTTTACCGTAGTATCAGGTTTTCGTTTGCTCAAGAGGCACACAGTCTCAATCCCCTCTGAATGTATAAAGATGATGTTAATTTCTCATATTGTTATTAATTTGCCAAACCTATTTTTATCAAATATATCTATAAACACCAGGAAACTCATCCCGCTATTTTCAGTATTCTATCCAAATATCTCGCAGTCTGAGAGTCTTACATTCTAAAAAACATAACGTAGTATCATTATTACTATTTATTCCCCCTGTTTATATTATAAGTTTCGGTATTTAAATTCGTACCATTGCTTCTTTTCCACAAATTATATATAGGCGTTTGCGAAAGCGTATTTCTTTCTGTTTCTTTCATACGAGCATAATATATTTCTTCCTCTTTATAATTTTCCATTAAAATGCAACATCCCCATTGAATTCAATCTGCCCTTCCCCGCCAATCTGGTGGAAAAGAAGGCGCTGAAAAAAAGGAACGGCACCGTTGTGGAAAACCTGCTTGCGCGCTATCACCTGATCTGAGAAAAAATGCAACACCTTCTGTTAAAAACTATTGTATGATAATGTTATATGGAACCTGATACCTCTCTTCCCCTATTTTCATAGTAAAAAGGATTCGGTAGGTGCCGGGGGCCAAAGCTGACGGCATTGTAACCTCAGCGCTTCTTTCCGATCCGCTCTCCGTGATTTGATAAGCTATGGCTCCCCCTTTCCACAATTCATAGTCCTGCCCCTTTTTGGAATATAGCTGTATCTCAAATTCTGGATTCTGTATCCCGGCCGCTGCCTGTAAATGAAAGCTAAGTTTGGCTCCCTGACTCACAATACGGCTGCTGTTCTCAGGCGTCTGTGCTATCTTAAATCCGTAACTCTCGTCTTTATCCTTCACGACTGTTAATGAAAACGCCTTCTCAGTCTCCGGATCGCCGGGTGCAATGCTCCCCTCCAGAGGCGAACAGTAAACCTGGGCTTTTATTGAATAAGTACCCTCTTTTATCCCCCATTTGTCCATTGACAGGGTGGCCGCGATCTCTTTCTCGATTGTATTTACCTGCGCTACCGGAATCAGACCTTTGTTCTCCACCGTATCATATCTCTTTCCATCGTATTGAAAAGAGGCACCTGCCGGATAGTTTAATGTCTTTCCCTCAGCATCATAAAGCATAAAAGCAATGGTGATAAAATCATTTTTATGAAAAGTATCGTTTCCGGTAAGCGACTCACTTTTTATGGTTACCGGAAGCTGAAGCGTCCCTTTGCTTTCCATTTGTATCTCATTGGATGAAGAGGATATCATAAACGTTCTTCTGCTCGAGGTACGCCACATAACTTCCTCACTCATAAAAGCACCCGATGCGGAGGAATTCTCTGCCTTTACAGGATATACAAGTTTTAGCTTACAGTCACTCGAGGGCGTGCTCTCGGTCTGCGCATAATCTATTACAAACACAAGTTTACTATCCATCCCAAGTGAACCCAGTTCAAACGGACTGCTCCCATCGCTCAAATTTAAGAAGGAGCTCAGCTCTATTTTTGTTGTCGTCTCATTTCCGACTTTATAAAAGTAATAGTCCGGCTTCGTGCTTTCCGTAATATTGGCCATAATGATATTCAAGTCCTTCGAAAATGTTCCTTCTATATAAGGCATTTCATAATACTGCTGCAAATAGTTAAAGATATCGAATTCAACACTTATGGCACTGTCAGAGGTGATCAGCGAGTCGGATTGGCCCACATCTACACCTGCAAATTTTTTCCCCCATCCGGTTTTGGCGCTGATATCTCCGTCAGCCATGGTTTTCCCAACCGTTCGGATGTTTATAACCACAGTAATTTCGACCTTTTTTCCTTCTGCCTCATCCGTTTCAAACACCGCGGTCACCTTCCCCACATTTGAGTTAGTAGATAATGCTATGGTACAGGATAAGGCAATCGACAGAGGCGTTCCTTCGCTTGCATCGTGTGGTATGTTTCCAAGGCTTACCAGGCTTCCCTGTTCTGCAGCCGGCTCCAATATATCCTGTGCCGTACCACTCCCCAGCTGAGCGTTCAGGCAGAAGTGTTGATCTCCCCAGCCGCTGGAATCCTTCATATGATTCCCGAGTTCTTCCGTACTTACTAGCTCAAACTTATTTCCTTCTACGCCTTCTACAGTCACCCGCGCCAGCTTTAAGTCCATATCTGTGCTGTAGCTGGGAACCATAAGCTTCATTTCCTTTACGGCACCCTCCGGCGTTTTCCCTTCAACAACTCCCGTTAATGTAACCGTTTTTTCGATTTTGTAAGGGTGTATGGAAAATGTCACCCCATTCGCCTGGGTATAGCCTTCCGAAGATCTTTCTCCAAGCACATATCTCTGCATACCGTAAGACATCCACTCAAAGCTTCCGTCATCCGCTGCGTTTTCCGCATTCCAATCCAGTTTTAACGTTAGCGCACATTTTTCTCCCGGTAAAATTTTACGCTCTCCTTCCATTTCCCTGACTATAACTTTAATGCAGCGCACCTTACTCCAATCATTGACCTCACTCTCGTTTATAAATTCAGCGTAACCACCCTCAGTTGAAAAATCCGCACGTCCATTATTATACTTGCTGCTGTCTGCATCCGTGCTGTATCTTACCTCATATTTGTCTGAAGAACTTTTCAGCGTTACCTGCCCTTTCAACGAAAATGAAAAGTCAGCCATCTTGCCCCCGCTCTTTTCTGACAGTGCAGCCCCCTTTTGGGGTAATTCTATAATGTAAAAAAACTTCTCTGCATCAACATAGCCTGAGTCCTGATTGGCAAATGAAATCCGATAATCCAGCGTCCCTTTATCACCGATAAATGTATACTCTTTGCTGAACTCGCTGTCCTGCTCTCCTTTTATCTCTGCCCCAAATTTTATCATCGGCGCCGCTGCGGCAACAGTGAATGCTGTTTGAATCTCAGGACTTGAGGAGTACGACATATATGTCTTTGATTTGCTAAATGAATCATTTTCAAGCGTAGTATTACAATTATATATGCTCCATCCTCCTGACTGTGTTTTCAGCATCGCATCCTTGGCAGAAACCAAAACTAAATCCCGCAGATTATAGCGTCTGATCGATGACAAATTAGACGCCGCCTTAAGCGTAAAAGATAGTTTTATGGTTCCCTTACCGTCAATTCCATTCTTACTAAGCTGTTCATCATAATAGCCGATCAGTACCTGAGCCCCGGAAAGAGTAATTGGAATAATCTGATACCCGCTTTCTTCATGGGAACTCTGTATAACAGGCGAAATCCCGGAAATATTCACTGAAACAGAGCTCTCAATCAGTGACAATTCACCTTTGGGAAGACGCAGATAATAAACAGGTTCTTGAATCGCTGTTGTACTAGAGTAAGGATAGCTGCTCATGCCTAACTCAGCCTCAACTTTTATGGTTCCGCCTGCCGATATGGAATTTCCTTCCGGGAGAGGCGTTTTATCCACCAGTCCCATGGTAACATAGTTGTCACCTCCCTTTGCAAAAACAGAATAGGTTTTAGAAACTATCGAGGAGGTGGCCGCTATTTCTTCCGTATTCTTAATCTCAAGGGTCACATCAAGCAGTTTCTGATTCTCCGTAAGCGTCCCGGTACTGGTTAATTGGCCATAAACCATGCCGCCGGAGGAACCGGGCGAGGAACTATTATAAAATATTTTCTGGGTTTCAAATTTTTTTACCTGATAAGTAACCGTTTTGAAATAATATCCCTTTTCTGTCATAGTAGCATCGCGGAATAGAATCACACCGCTTTCGTCATACGCCCCCGGAATCAAATAGGCCGTCCCCTTGTAAGCAACATCATTACCGTTCTCATCCATACAGGCATAGGAAACTTCAATTTTATCCTCGTTATTAAGCACACAATTCTCTTTTTTGGGCATCACAAGCCTGAAGGTTGTCACCCCCAGCCCCTGGCCGCCCTGAATCATATATGTTACCGTTTTTTCGCCGGAATCCGTTGCTCCCTGATTCCCAACTTCAAATTCGGCAACCGGATATGTAACCCCGGGATATGCTTTCATCGGGAAATTCTGATATGTCTCCACTCCCTTTTCATCTATGACCATCGCATCCGTATTGCCGAGTGTAAAGGTAACGTCTCCTGCCACATTTTGAGTCCACTCATACTTTTCTCCGTAAAGCCCCTGCACCCATATTTTAGGTTTCGGATATGTAATTATGTCGCCCACCGAAAAAGCGTCTTGTCCGGAGGGAAATTTATATCTCCCGTTGATGAAAGGCTGCGAATAGGAAAAAAAAGCATTTTCATAAATTAATGTAGTCGTATGATTCGTATCATCACGCACTACTTTCGCACCCGCCGTCAGTTCACTGACGGATGCCGAATTCTGAAAAGAAACATATTCAGCATATCTCTTTTCCTCGCCTACTATTATATACGGATCCTCCTGTATCAGCCGCAGTTCCTTCCAAAACAAGTTAGGCGTAGCATTCAGATCATGCAGCCGTCCGCTGTAAACATAATGTTTTCCCACATAAATTTCTTTCTCCAAAGGCTTGGCAAAAGCCAAATTTGGTTCGCTGTTATAGTAACAATAATAATTCTTTTTCGCATTTTTATCTGAATCTGTCTTACAGCTTTTTATTTGATCCAGGATGCAGCTTTCATTCAAACACTTCGAGGTCACCGTTACTGCCTTCACCGTATCACCGGTAATACTTTCGTCCGGCTTCTTATTCCACAGCTGTTCATCATAGCCTATTGCAATTTCCAAACTCCCTTTTTCCTGCTTTAAAACATACTTGAGAACGCCGCCCTTATTTTTAAGCTTATTATTATTGTTCTCTATTTCAGTGTAATCCCTTGGTATAAAGGTGCAGCTGGCGATTCTCTCAGGATCCGTTGCTTCCGTTGGATATCCTTTTGACTGCGTATTATAAATCAGACCAATCGGAATGGAAACCTCTATATCCTTTTCTCCCGTTGTCCCGGTAAAATCAAAGTCCACCCTGAGAGTTCTAAACTCGGAATAACCCCACTCTTCGGAGACAGCAAGCACAGTATCACTCCCGGAGCGCAAAGAAACGCTTTGATTCTGGCTGTCATAAACAGCCGCCGTCAATTTACTGTTTTCATTCAAAGAAAAAACGCCGGCTTGGGCTAAAACAAACTGATCGGCTTCCCTGTCCGCTTGAATCCTGATTTCATTTCCATTCCAATCAACAGCGGTGGCTTCCGGCTGCGGATAGATTACAGTATCCCCTTCCTTAAAAAGAGTGGGAGAAAAAATATAGCCCGGGTTTATGCCTGGCTCCCTATTTGTGAAACTAATATTATTCCATGTTATACTAACGGTATGTTGCTCCTCATTATATACAACTGTACCTCCCTCAGGTATACATTGTACTTCTTCCCCATTATATTTTGCATATACTTTTGCTTCTTGTTCGTCCAAACGGTAAGGCAATTCCTGCGTCAGACAAAATGACTTCCAATATTGATTCGGCGTAGTATCCGGATTCTTCTTTCGATGAAGGGTAATTCCATGTTCTCCCATCATAACCGGGGCTTCACCCGGATTAATGACTTCCGGTTTTGTTCCTTCTAACGCAGCCACTTCATATCCGCTGTCAGAGGTGGAAGTATGAACTTTATTTAATACCTTTATTACTTCTTTATCTCCCGCCGTCATTTTGACAGTTATCGCTGTAGCATCACCTGTAATATCAGCTCCAGCCTGTTTATTCCATAAACTCTCATCGTATTGAACGGAGATTTTAATATCGACTTTTTCTGCTGAATTGGCTATCTCATACGAAAGAATTCCACCCGCAGAAGTGCTTTCATACCCTTCTGGCAAACTGCAAGAATTATAGGTGCATAAGGCAATGCCTGTGCCTTCCGTTGTATATCCTTCCTTGACAAAAATCATTCCCGCCGGCATTTCTATTTCTATTTTTTTGATTCCTTCTGTATTTGTAAAGTCCCCCTGGATCTTCAAGGTTCTTATTTCGTCATAAGCCCAATCTTCTGCAATCACGTCATTTTCATCAGAGGATACGAGTGAAATTGAGTTACTTTCATCTTCTTTAACAAGTATTACTTCAAGGCAGGGTTCTCCCTGAACCTTTTCCGTTAATAACGCAGATTTTTGCACTCTAATAGAATTTTCCGAAACAGATATCTCTGTTTCCGTTTCCATGCTTACGGATTCCGTTGTTTCAGTCTCTTCAATGAAGGCCGATTCTGTTTCCTCTATGGAGATTGTTTCTTCAGTGCTTGTAACTTCTTCACTAGATTCCATTATATCGGCAGTCTCTGTTGGTATTGTTGAAGCTTCACCGGATGGTTCTTCCTCCGCTGGCTGTTTATTACTGTTACTTTCATTCTCTGAAGATGAATCAGCTTCTTCTATATCGGAGCCAACATTTTCTTCAACAGCTGGTATTTCAACGTTTTCTGTATCAGGACTAACGTCCGTTGACATCGTACTGACAGGTTCTCCTTCAGTATTGATTTCAGCTGCCACAACAGTAATAAGACGTTCTGCCATCCCCGTACTGATAATCAACACTGTCAAAAAAATACTGAGTATACGCATCCATTTTCCGGTTGTATTATTCATCAAAATTTCCTCCCCATTAGATTAATTCAGCGCAACTCCCAATCCCATAATATCTCTGCTCTGCTTACTATAGTTCATGTCAGGATTTGTTTTAAAAAGCAGAATACGATAGCTGGCGCTGGCTTCTGTCGTAATTGTACAAGTGGAATTAGTACTACCAAAACTTAGATATTTATTTGTTCTATCCGGCATAATCTTAGTATTATCCCAACTTAATGTTATAGTACTTTTTTCAGCGCCTCCTGTTAAAATTAGTTCAGCCGTTGGTTCTCCTGAGGAATCCGTAATTTGATATTTTGGCTGTAACTTACCGGTTGCAGTAAATGTCGCCTTTAGTGTTTTTTTATAAGGAGATGATGTTTCAACAGTTACAGTTATTTGGGTTTTTGTAAGATCTGTTGGCTTAACTTTAATTTCAATTGAATTAGCATTGCCTCCAAGAATTTTATTTCCATTTGTTGTATTTCCATTGTCCGTAACCATACACTCTGGTACACATGTTACCGTATATGAAATCTCCTTCATATTATATCGCAAAGAATCTTCATAATTTTTCAGCTGGATAGGAATCCCGTCCCCCCAATTATATACATCATAACTAGCCCCTTCTTCTTTAAGGAGATCGCTGGTAAAATAAAACTCTTCAGCACTGGCCAGACCGCTTTTACCAGTTTGACTCAGTGCATATCTGGCTACTGTAAATCCGCCAAAGGTCGCAGCACAAACCATTAATAAAAGCAGCGCAGTCAGGATGGGAGTCCGTTTATTTTTCTTTTTCCCTGCCGAAATCCGTCTTCTGCTTTTTTTTCTAACAGGATTGTTTTCCCTTTTCATGGATTTCCTCCTCTTTATTTTGACGCTGTAACAGCTTTAGGTACCACCTGATACGCATCAATGCGTAAAGAAATAGCATCTATTTCATTCATAAACATCGCGTCATTTTCACCTATTGGCCATATGACTGTTAACGTATATTTATGCGTTTCCTCTTTTCCAGGAGGAAACAGTCCGCCGCTCCAAAACTTGTTCTGTTCATCTTCCACCGTAACGTATTTTTGCTCGTTAGCAATATTATCGGAAGGAGCAATGCTAAATTTCAATGGCAGATTTCCAGTTGTTAAGAGCGTTATTGTATATTCCTGAGCAACTTCGCTCACCGTACTATCCTTCTTATTACTTACTGAAAAAAATATAGGTTTTGCATCACCAGGCGTCATACCTTTTAAATCCTCCGTCAAATCCAATGAACTGCCTAAAGCCACCGCTGCCGTCTGCGCTGATGCACCACCGGTCACCTCCGTGCTGTAACGCGCATAGGTTACACCGAATATCAGCGTACAGACAAGGGAAAGATAAAGAAGATAGCTGACAATCCGTCCGAATGTCAATTGCTTTTTCATTTGATGCACCTCTTTCCTTTCTTCAGCAGGCGTCCCAGCCGTTCCGGCAGGAACAGCAGCAGTAATCCTGCAATAAGAATAATCATTATCCCCAGCGGGGTTCGCATAAACAAAAATACCGAACCGAGCTTCGGAATGATTTTTACCACGCGCCCTCTGATTTGCTCCTGCGTTACCACTTCCGGGTCCGATACATTATTGTAATCGCCCCTGGTAATAAATCCTTCCGCAGTTTCCTCCACAATACGGTGGGTAGTCACAAATGCTCCATCCGAAAATGTAATAATATCGCCGCATTGATATGTTTTTTCTTCATGTATAACCAACAGATCCCCTATAGAAAAGGTAGGTTCCATGCTTCCTGACAACACAACAGCATCCGACCAGCCAAATATTGTCGGAAGCTCCTGTCCGGTAAGTTTCATAGACGTAAGCTGCCAAAGATTCAGGAGGATCACAAGGCAGAGCGCCAACAGGATCACGCACTGTACTAATCTGCAAAAAATCTTTTTCATAGATACTAATTCTCTTCTTCGGCATGAATGGAAAGGGAAAGCATATAGGTTCCTCCTGCATTGCCTGCCGCCGTATCCTCCGCGTCATTGCCATTCAGCGGCCACTGCCAATCCAGACGGTATTTTTGAATTCCGTTTCCATTAACAGCGTTTTCCAGTGTTATTTCCTTTTTATCCTTGGCCAAACCGCCTGAAACTGCATCTTCCTCCAGCTTATTGCCGTCGCCGTCCAGCGGTGTTAATGTAAAAATAAGTGGCAGGTGAAGAGAGGTTGCTTCTGTCAGCGTCAGCGTAATATGTAAATTCCCCTGTCTTGAATTCTGCAGTTGGAACAGATAATAACCCTTCGTGCCTGGAGCAATTTTTTCATAGGGCATCCCCGTAGTCCGATCATAAAAAAGATCCAGGGTACTGTTTTGCGTCCAGTCAACAAATTCTTTACCGCTTTCCTTCTGTCCCGACACTGTCAGTCTGCCTGTTTCTTCGGAAGGCTCCGTTTTTTCACCGGCACCTTCTCCACCGGTTTCCTCTCCGGTGCCTCCCGTCCCCGGTGCAGCTGTTCCCCCGCTTTCTTCGGGCAGAGAAGGTTTTACTTCCTGTCCGTCAGAAGGAAGCTCTTCCTCCTGTTCCCCGGGTATAAGGGGCTTATCCGTAATCTTCCCCTCTGATCCCGGTTCTTCCGCTTTGGGAGCGTCTGTTCTTTCATCTGGCTGCGCCGGGGAAGCTCCGCCCCCGATAGGAACCGCTGTGCCGTCCTCCACAATCAGGCCGCTGCTGCCCGCTTCCTTTTTCTCACCGTCCGGGGTTACTACAATTCCCCCCGGATAAATCTGCGTGCCATCCGGCAGAATCACAACACCGTCCGGCTGTACCTTTGCACCCTCATTAAGAGTTGTCAGTTCTTTTGGAAAAAGTACGGTATCATCCGGCAGAATAATCGCCACCGGAATTTCTTTTCCACCCGGAAAAACGATAGTTCCATCTGAAAGACAGACATTACCACAGGGCGTTACTATAGGGCGTTCTGCTGCCGAAGCAGTTCCCGCCGGCGTAGTTACCATCCCGTCGGAGGAAGCCCAGGTGAGCCTTTCCGGATTGATATACAGCTCTTCTCCATCCAATTCAACCGTGATTTCCAGCAGCCGTACATTCACCGACAGCTGGATCACATAGGAACCGCTGTCCTGCAGGACAACGTCCGCACCTGCAATACTGTCTTCCCTGCTCAGGGAAATAGCCCTCTGTGCCGCAACCGTACCGTCTTCATTCAACACGGAAACCGTGTGTTCGCCTTCCACAACATTAGGAAACAGAAAAAAACCGTTTTCATCCGTAACGGTCCTTATTGGTGTACTGTGCAGTTCCATCGTCCGCCCTGCCGCCGGGGTACCATTGTTATAAACAGCCTGGCCTGACAGATGGAGAATCGTCTCTGTTTTTTTCTCCGGTTCCTTTTCCGGACTCAGAAGAATGGTATCGATAATTTGTCCAGTGGGCACTGATCCTGCATTTTTGCCAAGGATATAGCCTGCTATGCAGGAGGTTAAAAAGGTCAGCAAAAAAAGGACCGGCAGCCAACGGAGTTTCTTTTTTTTATTTTCTTTTTCCTCCGGATAAGGAGGTGTTATCCCTTGCTGTTGTGACATAGTTTATGTTTCCTCCTTTTTTATGGAGCAACAGACAATTCAGCCTCTGGGAAAGGACCCGCTTAACAGCGGGTTCTTTCCCGGGGGCTGAAAGCCCCGGGAAATCCTGCCCTGGCACAGAGGGCAGAAGTATCTTACCGACAGCCGTCAAGAATTTACTGCTTTACTTGGCTCCTGCTGCGTTCCGGTAACCGTAATCGTAAATGTCATCTCTCCGGCTGTTTTACCTGACGATGTATCATCACTGTCATTCGCTCCATCATTTCCCTCATATGGCCATTTCCAATATATAGTTTTTGTATCTGTTTTTTTGTCTTTTTCATCATTACCAATAGAACCGTTTAACCCAGAATAGTCAACTAAATTTTCAATTTTCGTATTGAACGCTTCGTCACTATAAAAGCTGAGATTTTTAGGTTTATTAATAATATTAGAAAAAGCTATAATATAATCTAATGCAACCTCACTGTCTGTAGCATCTATTTCGATCGTAAAGCTACCATCAGTCCCCGGTGCAATCTTGCCCGCAGTCACCTTGCCATTCAATGCTGTGTCTGTTAATTTAACATTAAACTGTTTGGTGTTATCAGTCGCATCATATGCATTGAATACCCACTTCGCCACCGTAGCCGTAGCCGTCCCTGTAACCGTGGTAGTATACTTAGCCAACGTCCCTCCCATCAAACAGGTAGACACCAGTGTCAGCGCCAGTGCCAGGGCGCCCAGTCGGGCTGCATGATTTTTTTTCATCATTTACTGTCCCTTCTTTCTCTTTTATTCGGGAACCATGTATGGCCTCATCCAGGCACGGTTCCCGTGTGCCTGCAGCACTCTGCACCCAGACATTCTGCCTGGCTATGTATAAACACGCCCCTCTGCTCTGTGCCCGCACAGGAACGGGTGCATTCTGGTTTACTCCTTTTCCCTGCTGTCAGCGTCTGCTTCCGCCTTGTTGGCCTTCAGGGCGGCAAGCTCAGCCTCCAGTTCGGCAGTCCGCGCCGCCTCCGCTTTGTCCAGACGCCATCTGCGCCATATATCCCAGAGAATAAAAAGCAATAAGGGACAAATGATAAAAAGTATCATGCCAGTAGTGCTCTGCATGAACATGACAAAATCCCCAGGCCGCCTATACGGATCCCCTTCCAGATTCCCTGTATCTGATCTGCAGTTACCGCCTGCTGGTCTGCCGTATTGTTGGCATCTCCCTGCGTAATATAGCGGGTCTGCCCATCCTCCCCTGTTGTAATTTCCACAATGCGGTGCGTGATTGCTTTGCCGGAAACAAGATAACAAATCACATCCCCTTCCTTCAGCTGTGAGCTGTCCGCCTTATGAAGAAGTATCATATCCCCCGTTTGAATCGCCGGCTCCATAGAGCCGGAAAGAACGATAACTGGCCTGAACCCCAGCACTCCCGGTATTTCTTCGGGACTTGTGTAGCTTCCTATAATCAAAATTAAATTGATTATTATGATAGGAATAAAAACAATGCACAACACAATTCCCACAATCCCGGAAACCGTCACCTGACTTTTCTTTTTCTCTTTCATATGTATTATCCTCCCAAATCAGGATACCGTTGTCCTGCCTGCTGAAGCCTGGCCGTTACAAGCACAGCTTCCGGATATGGTATCTTTTCCCATAACTAAAAAAACAGCCCCTGTACAAAGCTGCTTTTCCAATATGGGCAATCAATCGGTTTTCCAACAGTAAAAAACAGTGCCAAAAAACTTCCGGTTTATAGTACAACCCCTTTACAGCTATGCCCATTTTTCCCTTAAAAGATAAAAGCATCTCTGTTTCCCGCAGAAAATATTAACAAAAAATAATTTTATTTACGTCAGCTATCTATATAACGCACTATTTAACCACTTATCTATTAACTATAATTTATATAATTACGATTATTATTTTAGTATAATTATAAACTGGCAAAATAACAACGTTCTAAACTCATTTGTCATTGCCATTTTTGTGTCATCAAATGTGACACTTATCTTGTTTTCAATTTATTATCAGTGTATACTTGGATTAAAGGAGGTAAAGTCATGCAGTTTTACGAAAAACTAACCTTTCTAATGGATCTGACTCAGGTTTCCAACCGTATGCTCTCACAGGAGCTTCAGGTCGATCCCTCCCTGATCAGCCGGCTCCGGCGGGGAAACCGGCGGCTTCCCAGAAACCGTGAGCATATCAAGGTTATGTCACAATACTTTTCCAAACGGAGCAACACAGAGTATCAGCGTCAGGCCCTTTCGGAAATGCTGGGCATCAGACAGGCCTACACCATGAAAAAGGAACAGCTTGCAGATATCCTTTTTTACTGGCTCTGTGGGGAAGCAGATGAAGTTGGACACTTTATGCGTACTTTTGAATCGTTCAACCTGGAATCAGTAAGCACACCTCCTGCCCAGGAGTCATGCCGGCTTGGCACAGAGAATTCAGTATACTATGGAAATGAAGGCAAAAGGGCGGCTGCGCGTGCATTTTATCTTCATCTGCTTTCTCTGGAGGAACCTGGTGATGTACTTATTTTCGCAGATGAATCAGACAACTGGATTACGGAGGAATACGGTTATGCAGGGTTACTGCAAAACTGGATCATGGAGCTGATAAACCGTGGGTTTCAGATTATCCAGGTCATCCCTCCAACCACCTGGGTGGAGCAGGCTTTTGATTCCCTGCTTCGCTGGTTTCCTCTATATATGACCGGCAAGGTGTCAGCTTATTACTATCCCCGGATGCGGGATAACATGCACAGGCGGACGCTTATGATCATGCCTGGCGAAATCGCTTTAACCTCCAATTCCTCCGCAGGAATAACTTCCGTCCACGCTTCCTTCCTGACTACCGACTGGCGGCTTTCCCAGGCTTATGCCGCAGAATTTGAAGATCTTTTAGCGCTCTGCCAGCCGATGCTGCATACCCACACGGTTCCGGAGGATTTAATGCGCTGCTTTACCCGCTTCCTGACAGATAACGGGGCCCGCATCCAAAGGGTTTCTTCACTCTCCGCTGAAACAGCACCTCCTGAATTGGTAGAATATTGTTATGGCAGAATAAAGGAACCCAATCTGAAAAAGCTCAGTGCCCTGTATCAGCAGGAAATGGCATTAATTGAAAAGAAGTGGGAAAAATATGGTCTGATAGACATCGTCCGCCTGCCTGATGTTGAAACAATACGTCAGGGAAAGATTCCTGTTATTCTGTCCCTCGGCGGAGAAACAAACCCTGTTTTTTATACTCCTGACCTCTATATTCTGCACCTGCAGAACATTCTGAGGCTCCTTGAAACCTGTGAGAATTATCATTTTATCCCGCTCCCTGATTCTGTATCCAATGAGGGGACCTTAATGGTCAGGGAACGGCAGAGAGCGCTCCTTGTCCATACAACGGCTCCCTTTGCTGTTTTTGAAGTTTCAGAGCCTGATATTGTTCTGTTCTGTCATGAGCATCTGCTGCACATTGCGGAACGAGCCGGCTATACCGGAATCGGCCGGATAAAAATTATATCCCGGATAAAAGAACTGATTCGGGAATTACAGTCATAAAGTCCTTCTTAACGGCAAACAAAGGGACTGCTATTTTCCGACAGATCATCATGAGAAAATCTCACTACAATAAATGAAAACTGGATACTGGCTATACTCTGAGTAGTGGTATACTAAAGGTGCCGAGTAAGGTCGGAAGGGGATTGGTGCTTCCAAGCCCGTGCGACAGACTGATTTTCAGCTCCTTAGGTGTACCACTTTTTGTTTCCATCGGGTTTTGATGAGGACGCAGGACAGCCAACAATTAAGCAAGGAGCTGCATCGGCTTATGCGAAGGAGGAATGTGAAGGATGCAGAGTGGATTGCTGATCTGGTACGCCATGGGTTAGTAAAAGCAAATTACATAACAAACCGGGAACAAAGAAAACTGCGGGAGATAACCCGTTACCGCCAGGAAATAACTGAAGAACGCTCCCGTGAATTAAACCGAATTCAGGCTGTGTTGGAAGGTTGTAATGTTAAGCCGGGCAGTGTGATTACCGATATCAGCGGAAAAAGCGGTATGGCAATTTTAAAGGCAATCATATCTGGAGAAACAGATCCGGTTGTTTTAAGTGAACCAGCAGAAGGTTTTCAGCTCATAGGCGGAGCTTGTGCCAGAATGTAAGGAAAGCGCTGGGAAAAAGATGAGTACGCAGATACGGAAAGGGAATAAATATTTGAAAGCAACACTGGTGGAATGTGCCCGTGCTGCCATACGAAACAAACAAAGTTATCTCTACTCCGTTATCAAAGAATCGCTGCACGCAGAGGTGGAAAAAGGGCTTTGATAGCAGTTGCACATACCATGTTAGCCGCTATCTATCATATACTAAAAGAAAAAGTTTCTTATCATGACCTGGGAGCTGATTACTACTCTGTTATCAATCAAGAAAAGTTAATCAGGAGAACTCTTCATGCATTAGAAAAATCAGGGATGGATGTAATTATTCAGCTGAAATAACATCCTTCTTGTTTTTTTCATAAGCAAGTAAATAAGCCCGCCAAAAAGCGAGCTTATTCAGAATGCTTGTTTATAGTTTCTCGTTGAATTACGTTTTCAGGACAGCCCGATAACGATTCTCCGGCAGCTCCTTCTATTTGAATTGTTCTGACAGATGATGCAGGAGCAATGCCTGTGACGATAGTTCTTCGCTTGCAGCCGCGCTTTCCTCCGCCGTTGCTGAATTTGTCTGTACAACACCGGAGATCTCATTCACATTTAGCATAATCTGGCTGATCGCTCCGGCCTGCCTTACAGATGCGGCTGTAATAGAATTAAGTGACCCTGTCACCCGCTCCACACCTTCTACAACCTCTGATAATGAATCTGCCGTTTTATTCGCTATATTCTTCCCGTTTTCAATGGTTTTAAATGATTTTTCAATTAAAGATGCCGTGCTTTTTGAAGCGGCTGTCGCCTGATTCGCCAGTCCCCGTATTTCCCTGGACACAACAAAAAGCCTTTTCAATCTGCACCTCAGAAAGCCTGCCCTCCACCAGATTATGGGCTGCCCTTTTTAGCTGGCCAACCGGCCGCGTAATACTGTGAGTATGAGGAGATCCAATTCCGTCTGCGCTTTTTCTATGACGGGAATATTATTATTTTCCATATAGGCGGCGGCCTCCGCCCCCTTATTCGCCCCAGCCAGCGTAAGGACATATTCGCGCATTGGTTCAAGCTCAGAAAAAGCGGTATCCAAACGCTCAATGATTTGCTTGTCACCAAGAAAATGTTTCTCTATTACAGGCAGTTGTTCCTTAATCACAGATGCGGATTCCCTTGCGGCAGTAATCGCTTCATCATTGATATCCAGATCCGAATTGGAAATTGCACGATAAACCTACTTCTGCATCCTCTCAAAATTTGTATTTACAATATTGGCACTATTATTGACAATAAAAGGCCCGTCACAAAAGGTTTCTATCTGTTTTCCCAGACTTCTCAGATTCATTATACTCAAAACGCTGCCGACTGAAAGCAACACCAGGATCAATGCATATGAAATAATAAGCTTTTCCGATACTTTTAAATTTTTCACTTGTAACTAATGCCTCCGCCGTTTACTATGTATTTTTACGGTGTTTTGTCAAAAACAGATTAATTTGTGAATAAAGTATTTTTACATCCAACGGCTTCGTAATATGCGAATCCATCCCGGCCAAACGGCTTTTCTCCTCATCCTCTGCAAAAGCATTGGCTGTCATGGCAAAGATAGGTATTGATTTGGCATCCTCTCTGTTCAGTCCGCGAATCCGTCTTGTCGCTTCATAACCATCCATTACCGGCATCTGCACATCCATCAAAATCAAAGCGAAATCCCCCGGAGATGATTTTTCAAAAAGCGAAACCGCTTCTTCCCCATTCCGGGCCGTCGCTGTCACAGCACCCGTAGCAGCAAGCAGTTCACATGCAATCTCACAATTAATTTCGTTGTCCTCCGCCAACAGAATATGCTGTCCCTGGAAATCGAATACGGATGGACAGTGCAGCGCGTCCGGTACTGGCTGTGCCTTTCCAAAAGCTGAAAAGCCTTCTGCTATGGTTGAAAGGAATAAAGGCTTTGTAATAATATATGCTATACCCGCCCGGGAAACGTCACCCTCCACTTCAGTTTCGTCATATGCGGTAAGCATCAGTACAGGCGCTGCCTCCCCAAGCCGTTCCCGAATACGAATCGCCGTTTCCACGCCGTTTATACCGGGCATTTTCCAGTCTATCAGACATATATCATACCCTTCGCCCTTCCTGTACGCAGCTTCTGCCGCAGATATGGCATCCAGGCCGTTATTTACCCAATTGGCACGTGCATGAACCCGTTCCAGCAGGGCTGAAGCATAGTCACCGTTTTCCTTATTATCATCTATTACCAGCACCTTCATATCCGAAAATTCCGGGATTTCCGGCTGCTCTCCTGTTTTCCGTATAGGTAATTCCACAAAAAAGGTACTGCCGCTGCCCAGCTGGCTGCGGATCCAGACCCTGCCGCCCATAAGCTCTGCAAAACGTTTGACAATTGCAAGGCCAAGGCCTGTCCCTCCATAAACACTCGTCACATCAGAGTTTTCCTGTTCAAAAGATTCAAAGATTTTCTCGTAATTCTCCTCCGCAATCCCACAGCCGGTATCACTGACTTCAAACCGCAGAACCACCTCATCCTCTTTTTCATCAACACATACTACTTTTAAACAAACTGAGCCACCCGGCGGTGTAAACTTCATTGCGTTTGAAAGCAAATTAGAAATGATCTGATTCAGACGCAGGGAATCTCCCATCAGCCGTTCATAAATCTTTCCGGCTAAAATAGTTTCAAATTCAATTCCTTTCGTCCTGGCCTGCGCATAATATATATTTACAAGCCCTTCCAGCGCAGCCCTGAAATTAAAGGGTGAATTTCTCAGTTCAATTCTGCCGCTTTCTATTTTAGACATATCCAGGACATCATTAATCAAATCCAATAAATGCTGTGATGACAATGCCTGCTTTTTCAGACATTCCTCAACCTTGGCCGGATTATCAAGATTCTGCCTGGCAATTGTACCCATTCCAATAATCCCATTCATGGGCGTTCTGATCTCATGGCTCATGCGGCTTAAGAATTCGCTCTTTGCCCGATTGGCATTCTCCGCTTTAATACGTGCTTTCTGCGCCGCCTCCTTGGCAATGCGAAGTTTTTTTTCATCTTTATTCATGTGTGTATAAAAAAACAGGAACAAACAAGATAGCAGCCCTAATATAAATATCATCATGATAAATACATTTCTGTTAAGACTGCTGATAAGTACATTGATTATGGAGTTAACCACCTCGTAAGGTATGATTGTCAGCAGATACCAGTCTGTTCCCTGAATGGGAGCATAGTACATGTACTGATTTTGTCCCTCCACTGAGTATGCGGCAAGGCCGGCTTCCCCCTTTTTTAAATCCTCCCTGACCTCCTCCAGAGAATACCCCGGCAAAAAAACAGCATATTTTTCAAGCTTTGAAAGTACATTTGTGCTTTTAGAAAGCTCACTGTTATAGCTGTTATTTACAATATATTTCCCGCTGCTTTCAATCATGCTGGAGTAAGTTTTCGCATCTTCTCTTTTCAGGGCAAGCTGGTCATTAAGAACGTTGATATCCATTCCCGCCAAAACGGCAACCATCTTTTTTCCTCTGAAATAAACAGGCTCAATAGGCTCCCCAAGCAAAATCATGTCCTCACCCAGGATGGTTTCGTTATAAGAAATCAGATCCTTCTGTCCCTCCAGTAAAAGTCCCAGAAACCGGATTTTGGAGGCCGCCGGAAAAACGCCCTCAACACAATAATATCTGCCTTCTTCATCCACCAATGCAAAAAAATTAAAGTTGTTATACTCCTGTATTCTCTTAAAATATGCGGCTAAAGTATCCTCGTTTATAAGATCCTCCTCTTTGATTGATGCAGCCGAGGTCCTTAACTGGGAAAAATGGCTGCTGATCCCGGTCTGAAAATGTCCGATTGTCTGAGTTGTCAACTCCTTCAGGTAAAGGGTATCCATCTCCAGGCCGGCTCTCTGTGAAGCTTTGGAGGAAGTATGAATTAAGCACATAAAAGAAAATGCACAGGCTATTGCCATGACAATAAAAAACAGAATAACATATCCTCTGTTATTTTTTATTTTTTTTACTGCTTCAATCATCGTTATCACCTACAACCGTAATGCGGCCTTCCAGCTCCACACTCACCGGTTCATCCTTATGATTTTGGAAATATTCCCTCAATGCATCGCCATATGTTGCACCTGTCTCCCTGATAAGCTTTATATTTTCTGCTTTCGGCGAAGAATCACTGTAAAGATTCAGCATTGTAAATCCATCCCCATTATTATCAATATACCCTCCGCTCCCGGCCATATAATCGGTAATGGCCAGGGTATACCATACATCCGGTTCCAAAGCGGAACCATCCTCTAACGTAACGGATAACAGCTTTGAAGGCTGCTCTTCATCTGCCTGTCTATAGGAATAACATAAACCCGATACCTGAAGAAAACGGCCGGCGGGAAGCGTATCCTCCCTTACGGTCTGCGAAATACCATTTTCCAGCATGCTCACAATAACCGATCCCTTAGCCTCCACTAAGATTATCTTATTGGGATACGGGCACACCGCATTCAGCTCCTCCCCCAAAATGTCCCCTTTATATAAGCTGGCACGGATTCCGCCTCCATTGACAACCGCAATATCGGCCCCGCTGTATTCCTTTACAGCATCTGTAATGAGGTTGCCAATCGTGGTTTCTTCTCTTCTCGTATTATAATCTTCATAAATCAGATCACCGGCCACACTCCCTACGATGGACTGGTCATAATCCACTTCCTCCGAACCATTCCGGCAATAGTCATCCAATGCTGCCAGTGCTTCCTCCAACTGCATTTTTTGATCCAGTACTAAGGCCATATTTTTTCCAAAATACTGAATGATATTGGATGTTAACTGCAAGTCATAAATATAACCATCATTGATGCAGGCAGCAATTTCCTCTGCCACTTCACTCTCTCCCGATTCAAAATCTGATAAATAGGAATTGGATGCCGATGTATCTTCCATCCACGCCTCTTGTCCTTCCTGTGTTGACAGCAGCTCCAGAATATGGATACAGGCATCCAGCTTTTCTTTGTTTTCTTCCCCTTCCAGCAGGCTATTTATTCCAACATACCCGTCAGGCTCGGAAGTTACCCAGGGGGAATTCCCTTTATCACTTAAATACGGCAGCATTGTATATTCATATTCATTGCTGTGGCTGCTTATTTTTGTAAACAGCTGTACGTTTCCATGAGCCAGCAGCAAGGTTCCATTCAGCATTCTTGTTTCAATTGGCGTGGCATTATTAGTTTGAAGGGACAGGGAACCTGCATTCAGATACCCCTCACTGACCCATTCAAGCAGCAGATCCAGACTGCTGTCCCATACATCACTGAAGCCGGCGGTACCGGCTTCAAAATCAGCCATCCATTTAATTCCCTCTGACGTACCCAGGAAATCCGGGACCTGTGTTCCTATAATATAAGAACCGATGGACGAGGCAGATACCGTAGTAAGGCCAAACATCACCCCGTCTTCTCCGATACCTATTCCCTGTGCTTTCCCTGCCCTGAAAAGCTCTGTTAAATCCTCATTCGACTCAGGCAGCTTTTTCCCCAGCTTTGCCGCTAACGTTTTATTAAGGATATAACCCGTATACTGTCCCGGAAGCGGAAGGTAACGTGTCTGGCCTTCAATCATTACAGGGCTGGCAACACTTCCCTGATAACTGGTCGCGAATTCTTCCGCACTTACGTCCATCACGTAATCCTTTACCTCTCCCGTGGGCATTGTGGTAACTACAAGATCCGTGCCGTGTCCTTTTCTGAGACGCCGCTCACTGTCCCCGTTCATCGTCGCGGTAGTTGTCATTTCCACCTGTAAATCTATTTCCGGGTATTCTTTCTCCACCAATGCCTCAAAATGGCTGAGCTTCATGGGGTACATCATTGATATCTCTATTTTCTGTGCGGCCGGCTGTTTTGAACCGTCCGCCTGCGGCCGACATCCCATATCCAGCAGAAGCAGAATAAAAATCATTCCCAGACTGATATACTTTTTGTATTTCATACCGTTCCCTCCATCGATTTTCAGCATTTGTCTGGCCTCTTTGGACGTCCTCCAACTGCACTGCCAGGGTACCCGAAACAATCATATATCCGCTCTCTTTTCCATTGAATCCGGTACAAGTTTATGCTTTGTCATCAGGCCTATCTCTGTTCACATACTAATTGCATTTTAGCATGCAACGACTGACTGTGCAATCTTTTCTACTATTTAAATACTTTATTTTTCAAAAAATACCTAACTAAAACAGTGGCGTACCCTCCAAGGACATGATAGAATAAAAATTGAGTGAGGTGAAATAATGAAAGCCAGCAATGAACTTTATAAACTTGTATACGATTATTTTTCTGTAAGAATCCGGTTTGGTTATTATGCAAATAACGATTCTTTACCGTCTATGCCCAAAATCTGTGCCCACTTTCGTCTGGCCATCCCAACAGTCCGCGCTGCACTGGCTCAGCTGGAACGAGACAAATACATCAGGATAGAAGCCGCCAGAGCTGCGAAGGTTATTTACAATGCAGGGCCTGCCAAAATCAAAAAAAATATTGCACAGTATTTTCTTCCCCGGGAAGAAGGCCTGCGAGATGTGGGCATGGGCGGCCTTCTGTTAATTGAGCCTCTCTGGGAAGCTGCTTTACAGCAATGGAAGAATGAAGATTTTGACCGGCTCCGTCAGGAATTAATGCAACCGGTATCTGATACGTTATTCATGCCTGTGGAACTTTATATTGTAGTTCTATCTTCTCTCAACAATAAGCTTTTGCTGAATCTCTACTGGGAAATGGTGCGCTATATCTGTTTTCCATATTTAGCAGAAGAACGGAATGTACAGGATATACGCCAGGAAATAGGCGGATTGACGAATGATGAAGTTATAGCTTCTCTGAAAAAGGAATATATTGCAGAATACGAACAGGCCACAGATAGACTTTTTGCTTTCCTCAAAAAGGCGCGTTCAGAATATCCTGAGATACAAAAGAACCCCATCCCCTTTGAATGGAATATTTACAGAAATCGTCCGCAGTTACGGTATTCTCTCACTGCCTCTATTATTATCACGGTTATCAGAGGGAAATATCCCCCAGGAAGTTATTTGCCTTCCCTTCCGCAAATGGCAGAACAATATGGCGTTGCCGTATCAACCATACGCAGAACCCTGCGGATTCTGACGTACTTAGGTGTTGTAAAGTCCTATCACGGAAAAGGGACTCTGGTTTGTATGTCTGAAGAGAAAATTGATTTTACACGGCCTGAAATACAAAGTGTTCTGGCAATCTTTTTGGAAAGCCTACAGTTTCTGTCACTGACAGCCCGGGCTGTTTCTGTTTTTACTCTGCAGGCAGTTTCGGCGGATGCCCTGACACAGCTTGTTCAGCAGCTTTTACATAGCCAGGACGAAAAAAAGAGTTATCTTATTATTGATATTTATCTTACTTTTATTATTGAACATTGTACCTGTGCCATGGTTCGTGAATGTTACTGCAAGGTAAAAGAATTGCTGGCCTGTGGGTACCCGATTACATTGCAGCGGTTAAAAGAACACGGGCTTGACTACGAATACAGCTCCGCTGTTACAAACGCTGTAAACAAACTAAGGGACAGGAATTTTGATGCTTTTGCTGATATGTGGAGCAGTTTCCTGCACTATCAGGAACAGGAAATCCGGAATTATATTGAAAATAACAGCGAAGGCAGCAGAGGACCGTTATGAGATGGTCTTCTGCTGCTTTCCTTTCAAAACGGCAGTAATGAACTGAGCTGTGAATACCAGTTGACAGCCCCGGATGGCGCCCTATTATGGATGGTCACCATTGTACGGCTCATTACAGATATTGTCACCGGAGAGAAAAAAGGCATCATGTATGTAAAGAATATTGATGAGGCCAAGCGCCGGGAATTTGATAGGATTAGTCAGGCCAGACATGAAAGACACACATGAAGGGGAGCTACCCAAACCGATAGCTCCCCTTCATAAAGTCCACCTCAACTGTAATCCCGTTCGCAAAGACCGTTTTCTGCCGTTCTCCGGTCCCGTCCATAAACTCGTGCAGAACCATTTCCTGATCTGCCACCAAAGAGTGAAGACGTGCCACAATTCCCGCCTTTTCCCATTCTTCGTCACTGGGTTCTATCGGCAGATAGCCCATTCCCCCATTCAGCAGGGCATACAGGAATCCGCTCTTTCCGTCCGGCATTACCGATTCTTCTCCTTCCGCCAGATTCCATGGTGTCAGAATACAATCATGATACACCAGGTTAAAAAGCGGCACCGGTATTCCCCTGGCATATCCCCTGGCAAGGGTAGGCGATGTGGGGTAAGGTGCATGATGGCATAAGGCAAGGGAATCAACCGTGTTAGACAGCGGCTCCTCCGAAGATACAATACCGTAATGCTCTTCAATATAATGAAAACATTCGTTCCGGTATTCACTGCATTCCCTGCGTGTCATAGGATGCATCGGATCAAAACATTCATCCAGGCGCATCACACTGAACACGTCCAGATATGCTCCATCCGGGCAGATTCCCATTTTTTCAAGCCTTCTGTAATTCCGGCGCACATAGGATGATGCAAGGCCCGCACACAGATAACTTTGCTTTCCCCCGGTCCAGGTACATTCTCCTGGCCTGCTGCCGTCCGGCAGCATAACTGCCTGGCTCTGATCGTAAGTATCTGCGTCCGTATAGTAATCCCGGTACTGATCGTGCAGGGCAAACCGGTATCCCAATGCTCTGCATTCCCCGGAGAGCTTCCTGAGCCCCTCCGCACCTCCCGCTTCTTCACAGGGAGGCAGAATATCCGGGTGTTCTCTGTCATACCCTGCTTTTCCCCAGCCGTCCAGATGTACATAGGCCTTTTCAAGCCCCCTGTCATGCAGCGCCTTCAACTGCTTCCTTCGTTCCTCAAAGGTAGTCAGACGGCTGTTTTTCTCCGGGTTTTCCCAGTCATAGCAGGCGGCCTCCTTCTTTGCCTCATACCGGATTTCTGTATGAATAACGGACGCTCCGAATAAATCAAGGATTTTGGGACTGCGTTCCACTTTTTCCCGGAGCGTTCTGCCGCTTCCCCTTTCCCTGATATAGGAACGGTATTCTTTACACATCGTTACATAATCACATTTTGAAAAAAGAATCATACGAAGCCGTCTTCCATAGGAAAGATACCCCATGGATTCCTGCCATACCCAGTCCAGCCGAGTCGGACCTCCAGCCGGATGTTCCAGCCCATAGCCGGCATCCCAGGGTGTCTCCGCAATCGCCATCCAGCCGCCCTTCTCACAATAACGGCCAACCCAGGGCATATAACCGTGTCTTTCCAGAAAACAGGGCGGTTCTATTCCTTTTACCTCTCCAGGCCAGTGATCGGGAAGAAGGACTCCCTGCATCATCGGCAGAACGGTGCAGCCCTCACTGCTTTCTTCAGAAAGCTGCAGTTCAGTTGGCCAGTGCACTGCCTTGAGTATACCGTCCCTGATGGGAAGAAGGGTAAAAAGCAGATTCCCCGATTCATTTTCTATCCGAAGCTCTCCCGCCAGGCAAAGCGGCTCCTGTCCTTCGGGCATGGGAATTCCTTCCCAGGTCCAGCGCAGTCCTTCCCCTGTCCCGCACGTCAGTGTTTCCAGTCTCGTTTTTGCCGCGCTCAAAGGAACAAAGCTGCCATCCGTTAATTCCACGCCGGAAACATGATCTTTCCGGGAAACCCACACAACATTTCCCCGGTTTATTTTTATACTCCCATCGGCCTCCGCGCATATCCGCAGGTCCGCTCCAACAATTTGATGCATTTAAATACCTCCTGAAAAGGGCGGTTCACCGGGAACCGCCCCGCAAATGCTTTTCCTGCCTTTTATTGTTTCTTCAGGGGCTTATTGATTTTTCAGAAACTCAAGCGCCTGCTTCTGTACCTCGGAGTAAACCTTCTCCGCGCCTGCCGCCATCATTTTGTCACGCAGCTTGGCGATGTCTCCCTCCGGATCATCTGTAAAGCCCAGTCCAAGAAGCTTATATTCCGAATTGAAGATTTCATTCATGGCCGCAATTTCATTTTTCACTTCAGCATCATTGAAAACAAAGGTCTGATACCGGCCGCTTCTTGCAGTAGCAAGCCATACCTCGTTCAGCTCCGCCAGATTCGGAATCCCCCCTTCGTCAATAGTACGCCAGTACGTATCATTGCGAATTCCCCAGTTGCAGTTGCCGTCATAAGGATAATTGGTGCTGCCCGGAAGTGATTTCAGGCCGTTCTCACCCACCGCTTCCCAGTGTTTTCCTTCGATTCCATAACAGAACAGACTATTGCATTCTTTATCGTTGCGCAGGTAGTCCAATGCCATCAACGCACGATCAGGATGCTTTGATTTGGAGAAAATGCTCATACCGTTGGCAACATAGGCATTCACAACAGCAGGAACACCTTCCTGTGCATCAAATACACGGATATCCCATTCAGGATGCTCTTCCATAATACTGTTGTACATACTCTTCGCCGTATTCACATTCATAAGGGCCAGCGCAGACTTTCCTGCCTGGAAGCTCTCAGTGTTATTCTGCGTATTTACCACCGCATTTTTGCTCCAGAAGCCGCGGTCTCTCCAGTCCTGAAGCCGCTTGATCACATTCAGGAATTCCGGCTGATCAAAATTTCCTTTTACGACAGCAGCATCATCATTTTCACCGGTACTTCCCATTGCCTGCCAGGGCCCGATGCCGCCGATTTTTGCTTCGGATTCCCAGTTTACTTTACTCCACATACGGTCAAACATAAACAGTTTGTCATAATCAGAGCCTATATCCAGCGGAATGAATGCGGGTTCGTTCTTTGCAATCGCATCCAGATAGGTTTCCACCTCATCTAAGGAACTGACAGAGGTTATATCGTACTTATCCATCAGATCGCCGCGGGCTATATAAACATAAGCGGTGATTTCCTTATAATTCATGGGCAGCATAAACACCTTGCCATCTACCTTGGCCTGCTCCCAGGCATCGGGATACATGGTTTCCGCAGTCATAGGCGCATATTTCTGCAGTTCCTCCTGGGTAATCTCATAAAAACCCTGTTTGGTAGCCTGCGCATTATAGAAACACCAGTCGGCGGTATAGATAATATCCCAGTCCTCGCCGGAAGCGAAAATCAGAGGATACTTCTGCTCATACTCTCCCCATCCCATGAATTTCACATCAATGGTGGTGTTGATTTCTGCCTGCAGCCGTTCATTAATTTTGGCAAAAACCTCGTCATTGTCCACAGGACGGTCACCGATCAGGTACATGGTAAGTGTTACAGGTTCTGAGGTATCAGGCTTCTGGACCGTTTCCGTCTCTTCTGCGGCAGTGCTTTCACTCACCGCTTCCACGGATGTCTCCTGAGGCTGCGGTGCTTCTGCTGCCGGCGCGGTATCCGTCTTTGTACTGCCGCAGCCTGTAAGAAGCCCTGCAAGCATGGCTGCTGCCAGCAACAGGCCTGTAAATTTTCTTCCCTTTCTCATATTCTTTCCTCCTGTTCATATTTTATAATTTAGACAGACCTTACACATCTGTCAATGTTACCCTTATCCTTTGACCGCCCCGATCGTAACGCCCTTTACAAAATACCTTTGCAAAAAAGGATACAGCAGTACAATCGGTCCGGTGGCAACCACCGTCATAGCCAGCTTCATCGGCTCGCCCGGCACATCGCTGGCCGGAATTCCGCTCCTGGCTGCGGCGGCATTCATCGCCTGTGCCTTTGTCAGTATGTTATTGAGAAAATACTGGAGAGGATACAGATTCCTGCTGCCCTCATCCATATAGAGCATCGCATTGTACCAGTCATTCCAGTACGCAAGCGCAATAAACAGCCCTACAGTCGCCAGTCCCGATTTGCTCAGAGGAATGACGATATTCCAATATATTGTAAAATCACCCGCACCGTCCAGCCTTGCGGATTCATACAGGGAATCCGGGATATTCATCATGTAGCTTTTCAGGATCAGTAAATACGTTACATTCACCAGGATGGGCAGTATCAATGCAATCAGGCTATTGTGGAAATGCAGATACTTTGTGTTGAAAATGTACCATGGTACAAGGCCGCCTCCAAAGATGGATGTGAAGTAAAAAAAGAAGGAAACCTGATACCGGTAACGAAAATCCTTACTTGAGATAACATAGGCTGCCATACTGGTGAACCATAACCCAAATATCGTTCCCACTACCGTAACCAGAATAGTCACTCCGTAAGCTCTGATCAACTCCTCCGGGATTCGGAACAGCATCTTATAAGCATCAGTAGTTACATGCACCGGAATCAGCCGATAGCCTTTTGTCAGAATATCCTCCTGCCTGGAAAAGGAACCGCTGAGCACCAGCAGGAACGGAAGAAGACACAAAGCCGACAGAATCAGCAGTATAATATGTGACAGAATATCAAATATCACCCTGTCCCGCCCCACCGGACGTTTTTTCCCAATCCTTTTATCCGCCATTATCAAATCTCCCTTCTATCCGTCAGAATAAAGCATAGTCCGGTTCTACTTTTTTTACGATCCGATTTGCAATCAGTACAAGAATAAACGAAAATACCGACTGATACAGACCCGCCGCACTGGTCATTCCGAACTCCTGCAGATTCAAAAGGGACCTGGTTACATAGGTATCGATGACATCCGTCACATCCAGAACCATAGGATTGTTGCCCGTAACCTGCCAGAACATCTGGAAATCGCCCTTCATAATAGTTCCGATGGCAAGCAGGAACAGTATCACCACTGTGGGACGGATGCAGGGAAGTGTGATATACTTTATTTTCTGCCACATATTTGCCCCGTCCAGATCCGCCGCTTCAAACAGCTGCCCGTCAATATTCATAATGCTGGCCAGATACATGACCGTACCGTAGCCCACCGACTTGAAGGCGCTGGCCGCAACCAGGATGAATGGCCAGAGTGCTTTTTTGGAATAGATATCCACAGGCTCCATTCCCAACTGCCTCAGCAGCGTGTTGACTGCACCGAATTCATAGTTCAACATATTGTAGATAAAAGCACCGACCACTACCCATGAAATAAAGTAAGGCAGGAACATTACCGACTGTGTGATCCGCTTGAACCATTTGCCTGCCAGCTCCGAAAGAAGGATAGCACAGACTATTTCCAGAAAGGTATTTACAAAAAGAAACGCGATATTATAGAGAATAGTATTTCTCGTTGTTGTAAAGGCCTTGCCTGACTGAAAAAAATAGCGGAAATTCTCCAAGCCTACCCAGGGGCTTCCGAAAATACCGTCATGATAGTTGTATTCCTTAAAAGCGAGCACGATGCCGGCCATGGGAATATAGCACATCAGGATAACGGCAACCGCCGCTGGCAGAAGCATAAGCCATTTTGTACGGTTATGGCTTAAATCATACAGAAAAGGATGCTTTTTTTTATCCATATTCCTTTCCCCCTCTCTTGCGTTAAAATTATCGTAGCAAACCGTTCCCTGAAAAACAACGGGACTAAATTATGAAAGGGGGATTAAATTACGCTATTTTATATTTATTGGGCATTTTTATCCTTTTCTCATTGATATAATCATTATTTTTGTATATTATAAATAAGTGAATTGGAACAGCATTTGGAAGAGGAGGAAAAACTGTACATGTCTTTTTCTGTATTGATAGTTGATGATGAGAAAATGCCGCGCGAGATTCTGCATCGCTATATTCCCTGGCAGAGCTACGGCGTTACCGAAATATATGAAGCGGAGGACGGAGAAAGTGCGCTGGCCCTGGTCAGAGAAAAATCGCCGGATATCATAATCAGTGATATGAAAATGCCCCGCATGAACGGTCTAGCCCTGGCGCAGGAGGTGCGCAGCATACTGCCAGACTGTCAATTCGTATTTTTAAGCGGTTATTCCGATAAGGAATATTTGAAGGGGGCCATACGGCTGAAGGCTGCCAGCTATGTGGAAAAGCCCATTAATCTGGAGGAAATTAACGAAGTTCTGACAGAAATTGCCGAACACCTCAGAAAAATGCAGCAGCAGGATCCGCGGCTCCTCTTTTTCCGTGGTGTACAGGTAAAAGACGCCGTACTTAACAACCGGGTATATTCTCCCGATGAAGTGCTGCTCACCCGGCTCGGTGAAAGCATCCGGCACAAAAACAGGAAGGAAACGGAAGGACTGCTGGAACAGCTTTATCAGGAGCTGCACCGCTGTGAGGGAACGCCGCCGGAGGATATCCGCCGACTGTTCTGCCGCATCATACTTCTTTTTATCAATGCGTCGGAGAGCCGCAACCTGACCGCAGCTGCGGCGCTGGGCAACGAACTGATCCTGCGCACGGCGGGCGGGGAAACACTGGCCGGGCTGCATGAAATGCTCCATAGTCTGCAGGAGGTCTATTTCGACACACAGGAACCTGAAGAGCAGGATCTTTCCACAAGAGTCAATCTGTATCTGGCCGGGCACTGGTCCGATCCCGGGCTGACCGTCCAGGATATGGCTCAGGAGCTAGGCTTTACAAACACCTATCTGTGCGCAGCTTATAAAAAAAGCAGCGGTCTGACCATCAACCAGTACATAACCAGACTGCGCGTGGAACATGCAAGGGAGCTTCTTTCTTCAACACAAAAAAAGCTATACGAGGTGGGGAAAGCTGTGGGCTATACGGATGGAAAATATTTTACAAAAGTTTTTACCAGGGAAACAGGATTGACTCCGAAACAGTACAGAGAAAGGCATTGGCATGAAGAATAAAATATGGAAGGACGGCTGGAAAAAAATAATCACCGACAGTTCCCTGCGCAGCAAGCTGGTCTGGATCTATTTTGTGCTGATTATTCTGCCGCTGGGCTTTTTTTCTTTTTATGCAATCAGGAGGCTCAATGAGCTGACAAGGGAACAGACGCTTTCCTCCGTACAAAAGGCGTTCAACAATACGTCTGCTTCCGTGGAGGATGAGCTGAACCGTCTGGAAGGTGTTCTGGACATCCTCACCATGGATTCCATAATTTACAGGGTATCCTCGTATGATACCAGTGATTATACCTATATGCAGCGTCTGGAGGATTCCAATCAGCTGGCGACCACGTTTGATCATTTGAAGACACTCTCCGGTGTGAGCGGTATCCGCCTTTATGTAAAGAACGATTATCTTTATTCCAACCAGCAGAGGGATATCATCCCGGATTCTGAAGTGAAGGACAGCCGCTGGTACCAGCAACTGGGCGAGGCTCTATCTTCTTCCTGGTATTATCCCGGTGATTTTGAGGAACCGCCGGAAAGCGGACACGAGTGTTTTTCAGCTATGCGCGTCATTTATAATCCCCGTGATATCAGGCAGCCTCTGGCCGTTCTGCGTGTGGACACGCAGGCACAGCGTCTCCGGCAGCTTATCAGCCAGCCGGAAAGCACGGAAAACGGAATTTTCCTGCTTCTCCGGGAGAAAGAGGTGCTTCTGTCCTCTTCCGATACCATTACTCCCGGCAGCCGGATCCCTGAAACTGCCGCAGCCGTTATCGGCCAGGAACAGAATCTGGGGCCAAACAGCTGGATAAGCCTGCTTGCGCAGAATGAAAACTCCTATCTGCTTTACCGCAGCCTTCCCGTGGAGGGCTGGTATATGGCCGTGCTGCTTCCCTATGAAGATGTGTACCGGTTAAGCCGCACACTCCGGCTGGAAATGCTCATGGTAGTATTTATCGTGGGTCTCCTCTCCTACGGCATCGCCCTGGCTATCAGCCGCACCACGCTGAGCCGTCTGTCCCTGCTTGCACAGACCATGCATGCCGTGGAGCAAGGCGACGTTACTGCCCGGATCACCCCGGTTGGAAAGGATGAAATCGGACAGCTCATGGGCAGCTTCAGCCGCATGATGGAACGAATTGACGGCCTGTTGGAAGAAAAAGTGGCTTACGGCCGGGAAATAAAAAATCTGGAGCTGAAAGCCCTGCAGGCTCAGATCAATCCTCATTTTCTGTACAATTCCCTGGATCTTATCAGCTGCACGGCTATTGTACACAATGTACCGGAAATCACACGCCTGGTCAATGCTCTGGCCCGTTTTTACAAGCTATCACTCAGCAAGGGGAAGGAAGTGATTTCCCTGGGAGATGAGCTTATGCATGCCAGACTTTATATCCAGATCCAGAACATGCGGTTTGACGATCGCATCCATGTGGTTTGGAATATCGACGAAGAACTGCTGGACTGCCAAATTATAAAAATTGTGCTGCAGCCCATTATTGAAAACGCCATCATCCACGGTATTTTTGAAAAAAAGGGAAAAACCGGAACGCTTTCCGTCACAGTCTGCCGCTGCGGTGAATGTATCCGTATTGTGGTAAGTGATGACGGAATCGGCATGTCCCCTTCTTCTGTCCGTGAGAACTTTGCAGATACCGGACCAGGCGGCATTTCCCAGACAACGGGCGGCTATGGCATCCGCAATATCAATGACCGCCTGCACCTGGCCTATGGGGCTTCCTGCGGCCTTTCCTGCGAAAGCACTCCCGGAGTGGGAACTACCGTCACGCTGCTGATTCCTGTTATCCGGCCCGCCCCGGAAGATGACGGTGCTGCCGGCGGTACAAAATGAAAGGAGTTTATCATGCAATATTCTATTTACAGCGACCTGGAATGGACCTATCCTGATTCCCCATTCATACCGTTACGGCCGGTCCTTCTGGAAACAGCCAGAGGAGGACATGCCGCATTTCAGCTGCTTGGCGAAACCCTGCCGTCCCAAACGGCCCTCTGCGTTTCCATGGAATGGGAAACGCAGGAGGCCGGAAACGGTCTTACCCTATTTACAGGAGAACTTCTCCCTGTGGGGGTGGACGAGAACACTTCCGCCACACTCATGACTACAACGGACTATGACAGCTGCCGGGAGTTCGTTACAAGAAAAGCTCCTTTTTATGTGTATGATGCCATCCGTCCGGCAGACACTGTTCTTACCGGAAAAAGACTGGCACTGTATCTTTGCTTCCAGGCCGCATCGGATGCCCGGCCCGGCCTGCGCTGTGGCACCCTGCATATCCATATCGGAAATACACAGCTTGATATCCCCGTTTCCTGTGTTATCCGAAGCGCCTGCATTCCTTCGTTGGAAAAGGCGAGACTTGGTATGCTCAACTTTTTTGATTATGAGGATCTGGGCCGTCAGCATGGAGCAGATCCGGAAAGCAATGAATACTGGGAGCTTTTCCGGCTTTATGTACGCGCCCAGCTTCACATGCGCTGCACCCATATTCTCCTGCCGCCGGGACGCCCGGTTTATGAAAACGGACATCTGGCCGGCTTTGATTTTACCGCTGCACAGCGCGCAGGACGCATTGCCGCCGAAGAGGGTGCGCCTTATCTGTGCGGCGGCCATATTGCCCACTGGTCAGAATGGACCGGGGAAGAATATTTCCTCGCCTGGGATCCCTCTACAGGTGTCACCACGCAGGAGGGCTATCTGCAGCTGCGCCGTTATTTTACCGCCTGGGCCGGAATCGTCCGGGAAAACGGCTGGGAAGGCCGGATGACCCAGGCACTGGCAGATGAGCCGCAGCAGGGCAACTCCCGCACCTACCGTATCCTGGCATGCATTTTCCGCAGATTCCTGCCCGGCGTCCCCATCATAGACGCTGTGGAAACCACAGATCTGGGAGGCGGCATTGATATCTGGGTTCCCAAACAGGACACCTATGAAAAATGGCAGGATGCCTTTCGCACTCTCCAGGACGCCGGGGAAGAAATCTGGTTTTATACCTGTGCATTTCCGGCCGGACGCATCATGAACCGCAGCATGGATCTTCCGCTTACCGTAAGCCGCCTGCTTCTGTGGATGGGTGTCCGTTATCACCTCTCCGGTTTTCTCCACTGGGGCTTTAACTACTATATCGGCAGTGATATCTGGAATCATGCCTGCTGTCCCCACAAGGGCGCTCTGTTGCCAGCCGGTGACGCGCATATCGTCTACCCCGGAACCAACGGTCCCTGGATCAGCATGCGTTATGAGGCACAGAGAGCCGGTGCGGAGGAATATGAGCTTTTCCGTCTTTTAGAAGAAGTCCGCCCCGGCCGGGGGAAGGAAATCATTTCCCCGGCCTGCACGGATTTCCGGAATTACACTGCAGAGCCTGTGGTTGTCATGGAGGCGCGCCGTCGGTTGTTTGAGGAACTGGACAGGTTCTGAAGGTTTAATTTCCCTCACATCAAGTAATGCTTATTATACCCATATTAAAGTGCTTTTCCAAGAAGATAAGCCTCCTGGGGAAATTTTGAATTTTTTATAGCCTCAGGAGTGCCTCAATTCAGCAGTTTTGCCCAAGCTGTTGCGAGCAAAACTCTTCGTAACAGGGTTGTTTACTCTGTTATTTGGTGTTTACAGTGTCTGCGTAACTTTGCTGACCGGCATTCTCGTCGGCCTGAGCTGACCCCGTCACTGGTATGGCGCAGTGAGATTCAGATCTTGGCGGCAGCATTTACAATATACCTTGTTTGTCTGTCTATGATCCTGATTTTTGGACAAATCCGCGGGGCATATCTGGGCGGTTCTATTTTGACCTTCTTTCTGGGATATAGTATGCTTTTTTAAGAATGGACTGGTTCTTCTGACAAATGCCGGACGACAACGGAATGTATCTTTCCACCATGTAAAAAGGGAAAAACAGACAAAGGGTAATTGCCAGACGATAGGAGGGCGCTTTACATAGCAAAAAGAAAACAGAAGGTGGGCGAATGGAAATATATGTATAATCCCGTTCGCCCTAGCGTTTAATCGTTTTCTTACGTTTTACAAAAAATCAATAATTTAATACCTTTACAATTATTTATTATTCGCCCAGAAAGCCCGGTCCTTTCCCTCAATATAACAGCTGTCCATTATCCTGTAGGAAGACTTCAAACGGATATCATTGCTTGAAGCACCAAGCATTACCTCAATTTCTCCAGCTTCTATCTTCCACCGGTAATCCACATCCATAAATGCCGATTGACTGGCCTTCAGGCAGAATGCTACCATCTGTTCTTTATCAGGCTCTAATGTTATACGCTGGAATCCTGCAAGTTCCATTACTGGCCTGACAATGCTTGCCTGACAGTCTCTGATATACAGTTGGACAATTTCTGTCCCTGCATATTTACCTGTATTTTTCAGGTTGAAACTTACAATAATTTCTCCATCCGCTGTCACTTCATTTGCAGAAAGCTGTAAATCAGAATAAGAAAAAGTGGTATAAGAAAGTCCGTGTCCAAAATAATAACGGGGCGTATGCGGCATATCTACGTAATTTTCAAATCCAATGCTGCCTTCCTGATGCCAGGAGGAACCACTGGGATGGTTATAGTATATTGGTATCTGCCCTACATGACGGGCAACAGTTACAGGCAACTTCCCACTTGGATTAACTTTTCCTGTGAGGACATTAACAATTGCAGCTGCTCCCATTTCTGATGGATTCCATGCTTCAATAATTGCATTCAGATACATATCGGCTGCATCACTGGAAATGGGGCGTCCATTAAAGTGAAGCCCTACAAGCGGCTTGCCAAGTGTTGCTGCTGCTTTTATAAAATCCTCCTGGCATTCAGGAAGATTAATATTCACTGCATCCACACCTTCTCCCATGGATGCTACCGAACAGGAGCCATGTTTTCCACCCAGAGTCATAATGCATATATCAGCTTCCTGAATAGCCGATATTGCTTCTTCATAACCGGATTTATCATTTCCTGCAATAGGATACCCATGTACATAAATAATCTCTGTCCCTGCAAAGTGTTTTTTCATGCAATTGTAAAGGCTTTCGCATTCAGGCTTAATCTGTCTGATTATTTCAGCAAATTCTTCCGTCTCATCACATTGTATTTGCGTCCCCGGTATGTATGGTACCTCTTTCTTTAAATTTGATGCTGCATCTCCAATTCCTGCAATGGAATTTGCTACGGCCTTTACAGCCTCCACCATGCTGATATGCGTATATCCCCCAAAAAAACTTCTCGGATTATCTGCATGAGGACCAATCAGTGCAATTTTTTTAACCTTTTTGTCTATAGGGAGGATTCCATCATTCTTTATTAAAACCAGTGATTCTTCTGCTGACTGCAGAGAAATTTTTCGATCCGACTCACAATAAAATGTTTTATATAATTCCTCTCCCTCAAGGGAATATGGATGCTCAAATAATCCCATCCTGAACTTGGTTTCCAGTATCCGCAGAACAATACGATCCAATATTTGTATATCTGCCTTACCGCTGCGGAACCATTCCGTTAACTCGTCATTATAGCAGACGCAATTAGGCATTTCCACATCCATCCCTGCTATCATCGCCTGATAACCAGTTTCCGTCAGGCTATCATACATATGCTGGAACATATGTGCATTTGCTATGGCACCGTAATCAGCTACTACCAGACCATCAAAACCCATCTCTTCCCGTAATTGTCCATTTAAAAGCCTGCGTGAGGTCGATGCCGCTTCTCCGTCAAAGGTACAATAGCAGGGCATTACTCCGCGCAATCCGCCTTCTCTGAATGCGGCCTGGAAGGGCTTCCCGTAAACTTCATTTAAAAGCCGCCGTGGCGTATTACTGGCAGCACCGTGGATACCTCCTTCTGAATTATGAAAGCCCAGCCAATGCTTCGCGACGGATTCTGAACGAAGTCCCTTTGTCTCTTCTTTCTGTACCCCCTTGGTATAAGCAGTCCCCATAGCAGCCGCCAGGGTTGGATCTTCGCCGTAAGTTTCGCCCTGCCTTCCCATCCTGGAATCCCTTGAAATATCCAAAACCGGGGCAAGTATATGGGAAATGCCAATTGCGCGCTCCTGTCTTGCAACAACTGCAGCCGCCTGTTCCTCTAATTCAGGATCAAAAGAAGAAGCCCTTCCAATTCCGGAAGGGAAACTTACTGCCCCCTGAATAAAAGCACCGCATAACCCTTCCATATGAAAAATGGCGGGAATATGATGAGGACTGTTTTTCATTACCATATCCTGTATGTTTTTTTGAAAAGCAGCCGCTTCTTCCAGTGATTTCAGGTTTCGGATTTCCAGGGTACTGATTTCCCCAATGCCAAACCGGCAGTCCTCAATTAATTTATCACTATTTCCTGTCCCGGGAAAAGCACATCGTGTCTGAGCCATTTTTTCTTCCAGACTCAGGAGTGACAGTAAATCTTGTGCCCTTTCTTTTACAGACAAATTTTTATTCAAATACTTCTTTGTCATATTTACTCCTTTAATTCTTTATGGCATCTATTCGTAATCCTCAATCCGCCATTCATCCAACCAGTCAATATAAACCATTCCCAAAGGATGTTCTGCTGAGGGCTCCTCGAAACGCAGTGGCAGCCATATATAATCTGCAATAGATGTATTTCCGGATATGTCCTTGGGATGTTCCTTCTCCAATTCCTTCCAGTCTATATCTGATTCCGGATTGAACATAGCCTCATACAGCTTTGCATAATCCTCGTATTTCTGCTCCATGCTTTCCGGCAGCCAGCGATCTGCACAGGCAATATAGAGATCCTTTTTCCCTTGTACCTTAAATACAGAAGATATCTGGGAATGGTAAGAGGTATTGCTCCTATCCTCTGGATGAGGATTCCCAAGAACCGTATACGGGCCATGCCAACTATCTCCAACAGCAACTTCAGACGGATTCGGCAAATATCCTGTTGTTCCTGAGGTTACCAGATAATGTTTATTTTTTCGCACAAAATGAGCTGTTGCTTCCCTCACATACGGAGGATATGGATGAGGAAAATGAGTGCTGTAATATCCTGTTACATCCGTATAATCTGCAGTCAGGTCTGCACAAATCGTTTCTGAATGAACACGTTCAAAATAATAGTATGCCTTTCCATCCGGCGCAACTGCCAGATCAAAATCTCCTGCACTCATATTCAGAGGTTTCAAGCCTTCCCTGACCTTCATATATGGCCCAAGGAATTCATCTGCAGTAAGGACCGTTTCCGTTTGTGTTCCATCTTTATTCATTATTTTCAGCCATGCAACATATTTTTTTGTATCTCTGTTATAGATGATGTGTGGCCGATCCATCTGGGATGCGGGGTGCAGGGATGATACCGGATTTTCCGGTTCTGGCGGAATTATCACCCCTTTATCCTCCCAGTTATACAAATCTTTTGAGGCATAACAACGTACTCCCCAGTGCCAGATTCCATTTTTTCCATCCGTTTTTTCTTTATTTTCACCATAGAAATAGTAGCTTCCGTCTACATAGATTACAGATCCACCATGGGCCTGGATTCTTTTGCCCTCTGTGTCCAGCCATACCTGGCCGGGTCTTATTGAATAATACATGAGAGTCCCTTCCCTGTTCAGAATTCAAAATACAAAAAATAATCCGCGGCAGGCGTCGATTGTCACGCTTTTGCCTGCCTCAACTTCCATTATACTGCCATCTGCAGGGTTCCAGATCTCTGCCTTCTCTTTCCCACTGCACTGCCAGGCGGCCTCCTGCTTTTCCTCCGTTTTATTTACCACAAAATAAATTTTTCTGCCATCCTTTTGGAATTTCGCAGTCAAAAGACTGTTGGATGCGTCTGCCTGCACATTAAATTCCTTTTCCTGTTTCTCTATTTTCTGTACTATCTGTTCTGCTGGTATCGCCGCAAAATATCTGCCATCTGCAGTAAATGCATCCAACACCGATTCTTCCCGAAAATCATAATAAGCGAATACAGCCTTCTCTCCCACACGATATTTCGGCAGTTTATCAGCAAACCATATGGATACTCCTGCTTCCCGCAGCCGGACCAGGGCCTCCCAGGTTTCCGGATAAATAATATCCATGGCCGGAAGAATTATGTTTTCCACTCTGCAGCCGGAAATCCACGCCTGATTTTCAGATATGGAACCCGCAGCAGCTACGATATCATCCCTGTCCGCAAACAAATAATCGTATCCCCGGTCAAACAGGCTGCGTGTAATCTCAAAAATCGATCTGTCCGCCTCAGAATCGGAGGCTTCCTGGGCACAATGGCTGGGACGTGTTTTGGCCTGTACTTCTTCCAACGCGTAATATACAAATGTTCCGCACTCATGGAAGGCCTGATCCAGCATACTGCCAAGTCGTCCTGTATATTCGTTCAGCCATATGGACTGCCCTCTGCTCATAAATCCCTGATAGCCTTGCAGAATTTCAGGGCTGTAGGAAGAAAAATCAGAGGAAAAATAGGAATTGACGCATCTGCAGCCTCCCAGGTAAAGAAGGCTCAGAATCCCTGCCGCATAGCGCACCGGATGCTCTGAAAAGTGCTCCATATTAATAAACGGGCATAATTCCACCATAATTCCGTTCGTATTATTTTTTCTTGCAGCCATCTGTGCAAAACGCGTTGTATTTTGATGATAGATATCCGGATAAGATGCCAGCACATCCACTCCCGGATAACCGGAGGCACGGAGCACTTCCAGATAGGAACCATAATAAAGGACATGGGCGCGAAGCGATTCCTCTGCCAGATAATGTCCGGAAAAACAGGTTCCGTGTTCCAAACACCAGTCCGAAATCTGTTTCACATAATTCTTTGCAATGAGTTTTCCTATCAGCTGGTAAAAATGTACACGGACAGTATAGGAACTGCTGCGTCCTTCAAAAATCATCGGCAGGTAAGGAAGCAGGGAATATCCGTACTCCTCCTCAAACGCCTCAAACAGGCCGTCCACCCATGGTGCCAGCGCATAAGGCCATACTTCATCTCCCTGGATATAAGGAGTCTGCAGGCTTGGTTCGTCCGTAAAAACAGCACGGGCATTTTTATATGCTTCCGGGACTTCCTTTACTATGGGTTCATAGCATACATCCAGAAAACGTCTCACTGCTTTTTCATCCAGGATATTGATATAACGGTTCTTGGAGCTTACATTGTGCGTCAGGTGGGAACCCTCATAAGCAGACTTCACACAGAAGATAAACAACGCTTCATTTTCCTTCATGCTGCATTCGCAGTGCGTGCCTGTAAACGCTACCTGTTCCATCTGATCATACAGAACAATACTTGTATTCATTCTGGAACAGTCGCACGGATACTTAGCTGCCCAGATGATCCTGTCTGATTCATCATCCAAATCAAATACCGCAGTTTTAGGCTCCCAGGCAATCCTTCTGACCATGTAAAAGCCTTTTGCCTCCAGTTCCGGATGGCCTTCCAGTGACTGACCTCCCCCATGGCCGGAAGGGTAACCTTGTTCATCATAAATCCAGTAATCCATATTACGGTGGTTTAGTTCCTCAAGTATCCGCCCGAATTTTGCCAGATTCTCCTTATTTCCTGTATAACCGTTTTCTGTGGGAGGGTTGGTTGCGGTTCCTCCATATCCAAAATCCCTCACCGCATCCGCCAGAATACCGCATTCATCCGGCCAGCCGTGTATAATAGTCTTCATCCGGTATTCCTGCGCCGGATTTGAAAATGCTTCTCTGTCCATAAATCCCTCCCGTTTTAATCAATGCTCTTTCAACGCAAGCATGGCGATTCCTTCTTTGCCCGGCATCTCAATCCTTACCTTTCCGCAGGCGCCTGTCATCTGTACTTTTCGTGTCATATCCCACACATCAAGGATCTCAATTGTATAATGTCCTGCAGCCGGAAGCTCAACCTCCAGGAAGCTTCTGCATTGACGGGCATTATATATCAGAATTACTTCATCCCTGAAGCTGCTTCTCATTTCCGTCATCGTCCGGATCAGCAGGGGAAGCAGTTCATTTGGATAGTCAACAAAGGCTGCAGGGAAACCGCCGGTTCCTGCCAGCTCTTTTAGACCCTCTCTTCCTTTTTCGAAATAGGCTCTTTCCGCATCCGACACCTCATAGGTCAGATCACCTGGCAGGGATTCCAGTACTTCCTTCAGGAACGCAATTCTCGGCACGCTTTCTCCCTTAAAAGTGCCGCCCTTACTCCACCAGAGAATCTCCTCCGGATTCCAGAAGGTTTCCCCATGGGTACAGTAGGCTCCCATAACTGCCGCCTTCCAAAAGCGGTTAACCAGCTCAAAGCCCGACAGGTTCCCCCAGGGATAGGGGATATCTCCCTCGTATCCGCATTCATCAAACAAAATCGGTTTTCCGTATTCCAGCATCAGCTCCGGTACCTCTTCAAAGGCTGAGCTCTGAAGACATACATGGGTGGTATCCGGATTTGCAAAGTCCCATTTCCAAAGGAGGTTATGGTTGCTCAAATTATGCCTGCAGGATTCTTCTTTTCGGATGAGCGCGGCAAATTCAGCCCACCATTCATGTTTAAATTCGGTAAGGGCGTCATATTCATTCGCCAGACTCCACCAGATATTCGGATAAGCGGAAAGCCTTCTGATTGCATAAGTAAGATAAGTAAGGCATTCCTGCCTGGACCACCGGGCAAAGCCCCAGTGATCATAGGGATGGAACAGAATGAGATCCGCCTGAATGCCGATTGCATGCAAACGGCTGATGTACTCCTCCATTCTGTCCCAGAATTCATAACAGGGCTTTGCAGGATCCGGCCTGCCGTCAGTTATCTGAAAAGGCAGTATTTCCGGCTCATTGGAGTTGAAATCAAAATGCTTGGGGAATACGCAGAACCTTATTTTATTAAACGGCGCTGTCTGAAGCGTCCGCATAGTCTGTTCCCTCAGCTCCTTTTCCTGGTGAAGCAGGGCATATACCGTAGTGCCTACAGGAATATAACGGGTACCATCCTCATAAATAAAATGGGTTCCGGCAGGCTTAACAAGGCCATGTTCCCCTGCTTTTGCTTCCATACATACCGCTTCGCCTTCCCCGCTTACAGCGCCGGTTACTTTCCACCGGTACAGCCCTGCTGATTCAGGAAGGAACCTCACCTTATACACCCCATTCCCGGCATAAAAGCCTTTTATCTGTTTTTCTTTTCCCTCAAAGCTGATTACCGCCGTGACCTCAGCTTGATTATCCTCAGAAAGGTCTCCTGTAAGGGATATTTCAAACATTTCATACTGCCGCATTGTTTCATCTCCTTTTACATAACAGTTCTTCTATTCCTAAATTCTCACCGCGGTCAAGAGCTTACCCCTTAACGCCGCCTATTACGATTCCTTTCACAAAATATTTTTGCAGGAAAGGATATATAACCAGGATAGGCAGAACTGCAATTACCGCAATCCCCATACGGATACCAACCTGGGGAATCTTCATATTGGCTGCCGCGGAACCAAGCATGCTTGCATTTCTTGTAAGAAATTCTATATTGTTTATCATATTATTCAGTATCATTTGAATCGTATAGAGCTTCTGCTCCGTCACATAATACAGGCCGTTCATCCAGTCATTCCAATACCCCAGGCCAACCATTAAAACAAGTGTTACGATCATTGGCTTGGAAAGCGGCACCACAATGCTCATCAGTATCTTCCTTTCGCTGGCGCCGTCCAGCTTTGCTGCCTCTATCAGCGAATCCGGAATACTGGAGGAGAAAAAGGAACGCATCATGATTACATAAAAGGCGTTCATCATCAGCGAGGGTACAATCAGTGCAAAAATAGTATTTTTAATATGGAAGGTATTGGCATACATCATATAGGTGGGAACCAGGCCACCGTTGAACAGCATCGTAAAGAACAGGAAGAAGGAAAGCCCGCTGCGATACGGAAGATCTTTTCTTGATAAAGGGTACGCAAACAGAATCGTCAATAACAGATTGCATACCGTCCCTATCACGGTGACGACAATTGTCATCACATAGCCTCTGAGAATGGTACCCGCACTTCTGATAATATAGCGGTAAGTCTCCAGAGAGAATACTTCAGGGATAAAGCTGTATCCGTTCCTTGTAAGCGTCGTCTCTTCCGTAAAAGATGCCATTACCATCAAAAGGAACGGAAGGACACAGCTCAGTACCAGAAGGATCATGAATATATGCATGAGCGCCTGTTGAAATTTATCGTGTTGAACCATAATTCTTTGCTCCTTTTCTAAAATAACGCATTCTCTTTATCAATTTTCGATACGATAAGATTTGCAGTCAATACCAGTATAAATCCGCAAATGGACTGGAAGAAACCGGCTGCCGCCGACCTTCCTACATCATTCAGGAGAATCAGGCCCTTATAAACGTATACGTCAATCGTTGTTGTCACATCATACAGCATTCCTGAATTCATGGGCACCTGGTAAAACAGCCCGAAATCCGAATAGAATATCCTGCCTACGGAAAGAAGGGTCAGCGTAATGATCGTCGGACGCAGCCCGGGCAATGTTACATTCCAGATTCGCTGCCATCTGTTCGCGCCATCCACCACTGCCGCTTCATACAGAGCACTGTCAATTCCAATAACCGTAGCATAATATATAATACTGTTATAACCGAAGCTCTTCCACAGGTTTACAAAAATCAGTATGTATGGCCAGTATTTCGGGGTCATATACCAGTTAATTTTCTTATGTAATATCGAATTGTTAATAAATCCATTGTCCGTACTTAAAAAAGCAAACGCAATGTAGCTTACCACCACCATGGAAACCAGATAGGGGATCAGGATAAATATCTGATAAACCTTTTTCGGCAGATTGGCCCTGATTTCATTCAGAATAATGGCAACTGCAATCGCAAACACCGTTCCCAGCAAAATAAATACAAAATTATACCCCAGCGTATTCCGTATAATCAAAGCGGCATCCTTGGTGCCAAACAGGAATTTAAAGTTGCTCAGTCCGTTCCATGGGCTTCCCGCAATCCCTTTGGAATAATCATATTTTTTGAAAGCCAGGCTTAAGCCGCCGATGGGCATATAGTTATTAATCAGCAGATAGAGGATGCCCGGGACCATCATAAGATACAGCTCCCGGTAGCTCCACAGATTCTTCACCAGCCCTTTTTTGCTGCCAGCTTTTACTTTATTCTTTTTACCTTCACTCATTTTCAACCTCTTCCAGGAGAGAAAACAGGCAGCCGGCAATTGCCCTGGCCGCCTGTTTTCTTACTATATGCTGCACGAAACAGTTTTCCGGTTACTGTTTTGCAAGGTATGCATCCAGCTCTTCCTGCATTTTCGCAATTACTTCATAAAAACCGATCGCTTCCAGTTCAGACTGAATTGTAGGAAGTACGTCATCCAGCGCAACACTGCCTGTTTTGATGGAATGCAGATATTTTTCTTCCAGATTCTTATAAGCGGTTATAAAGTCGCCGTATTCTGAAGTATCAAAATAGAATCCAAAGGTCTTGGAAACCTTTACCTTGGCATTCCATTCATCTACAGACGTTTTGTAATCATCTACCACCGCAGTTTCCTTCAGCGGATTCAGAAGATAGTTGGGATAAGTTGCCGTAGCGGCAAATCCGCCGTAGGGTTCCGTTTCCGCGGTCATTCCTTCCGGATAATCAGCACGGCCATCATCATTTATCACATAATGCTTTCCTTCTATGCCATAAGAAAGGAGCGTATGAAGCTTGGAATCCGTATAAAGAGCGCTTAATAAAGTAAATGCCTCATCAGGATGGGCGCTGTTGGTGCTGATGCCGTACTGCAGATTTCCAATGTCGGTAGAGACTGCTCTGGGCTCGATAATTGTAGCAGAAATTACTGTATTAGGATACATTGTATCCAGCGGATCGATATCAGCATTATGCAGGGTAGCAAACGCGGCTCCAGCGGTTACCATGCTGCTGCCTTCCTGGGTATTGCTGATAGCATCTGACATTATCAGACCATCCTGGTACCACTGATGTGTATAATTACAGAATTCCCGAAAGGAATCCAGTTCGAATACACTTTGAAGCTTGGTGGACTCAATATCATTGGTATATGCAAAGGATGTGAGGCCGACACCACCAACCCAAGGGCTATTCCAGGTCATATCATTCATTGACTGGGGAACCAATGCGTAAATTTCCGGATGGGCTTCGTGGACCTTGTAAAGCACTTCTCCCAGGCTGTCCATATCTGTAATAGAAGCAGGGTCGATTCCCATTTCCTCCACGATTTCCTTGTTCAGCACTGCAACCTCTTTGCCGCCGTACTGATATTTACGGACAAGTCCGTACATGCGTCCGTTCATGCTGGAGGATGTGATTTCCGCTTCGGTAAAGCTGTTTTTCAGTTCCTCGGAGGCATTATTAAAATAGTCCGTGATATCAAGCAGCTGGCCATTATTAACGTAATTGGAAAGCTGGCCGTTTCCGGTAAAGTAGCAGGTCACATCCAGCTCATCCGTGGTCATTGCCAGATTGATTGCCTTTTCAAAGTTACCGATTTCTGTATAAACCAGCTTTGTCTGGATTCCGTAATTCTCTGCCAGATGCTCGTTTATGGCATCCTGTACTTCCGCAATTGCCTCATCCGTATACGGAGCCAATGTAGGAATATACAGGGAAAGCGTTACCATGTCCCCGGCAGCAGCTTTCGTTCCTGATGCAGCTTCCGATGATGCCTCAGCTGTTTCTCCTGCCGAGGCTGCAGCTGACTGTGTTGATGCAGAGCCTCCCGAGGTTCCCTGGGAGCCACATCCAGCCAGAGATCCAAGGACCATCGCCATGCATAATAATGATGCAACAATTCTCTTTTTCATTCTTCTCTCTCCTATCTGCCCGCCTACCGGGCCATTACGCAGAAAGGCCTTATGCATAAACCTTTCTCTCTTATCCCTTCAGTCTTTTATGAAAGGCTGTCGGTTTTGTTTCCTGATGAAATAAAGTATATTGGATAAACACGCCTGAAAATAGCTCTTTTAAGACTTGGATTATTGATTTTCTGACTTTTACAATTCTGTAAAAAAAGACAGTCCGTTCAGGGCTGTCTTTTTTTTGATGCTTTTTTTCTATATTCCGTCGGCGTTGTTCCCGTATACTTCCGAAACATCTGGGTGAAATTCGTAAAGTTCTCATATCCTACCTTAGATGCGATCAAAGCAACGGACATATCCGTATCACCCAGCAGCTTTTTCGCATAATCCATTTTCTGCTTGAGAACGTATTCCTTGTACCCTATCCCCGTTTCCTTGCGGAATACTCTTGAAAAATAGTCCTCATTCAGAAAAACATATTTAGCTGCCTCCCTCCTGGAAATCATCCGCTCCATATTCTCATCAAGATAATGAAGCACATCCTGGATCCGCTCATGGACCGAATAGGTTTCCTCCCCTTCACCTCTTTCTATAAGCATAGCATTATACTGCCTCAAACAGATATCCACACCTTCGCACAGCTCCTCCACAGAGGTATAGGAATGCAGCATCTGCTCATACGTAAAATCTTGCGTAAATAGCTCTGTCAGCTTTTTATTTTGCGCATAGCAGCCAATGGAACAGGCCTCCAGAAAGCTGTGGATGATTTTCTGCATATAACTGAGTGTCAGATACTGCTGCTTCTGTGCATACTGGAGCAGATTGATAATCTGGTTCTTTACAAGCACGGAATCCTTTCTTATCAGCCATTTTCCCCATGCGGCTCCATCCGGCACTCTTAATTCCTGTACCTTTTCTCCGCTGACAAGATAAGTCTCGTTTTTTCTGATGACCATTTTTTCCTGGTAATCCATAATATTTCCAATGGATTCAGGAAGCCCCTCATTTGTACATTCACCAAGGAACAGGGTGAGCGTGCCTCCTGTTTCCTCACACACGGACTGCCTTATAGCCTGCAGCCTTTCCCTCATCAAAACCGGTTCTATACCACTATTTCCATAGAACAGAACTGCAGCCTGCTCCTCCGACAAAAGAGCCGCAACATATGCGATACCTTCTTCATCAAAACCGGCGTTTTCCAGCGCTTTCACCAGAAATTGCTTCCCCTCACCTGCGTCTGCCTGTTCAAAAACTGCAAGACAGGGCAGAAACCACCAGTTATCCCCCTGTGTATGGGAATCTGCGCGCCATTCGTCCATTTGCGCAAACTGATTCCTCTGATAAAACATGGATACAATATAGGCTTCCAGTGCATTAGGAATCTGTTTGTCATAAAGGCTGCTTTTCCTTAATATAACTTCCCTCTCTTCTAACTTCCTGATGCACCGGCTGAGGGCTTCCTCGATATCCGGAATGCTTGCAGGCTGCAGGATGTAATCAAACGCGCCATTGTGGATCGCTTCCTTGGCATACGAAAAATCTGCATGGGAAGTGAGAAAAATACAACATACCTGAGGATAATGAACCGCCTGCCATTTCTGCAGGGATATCCCATCCTCTCCGGGCATTTCTATATCCGTCAGCATAATGTCCACCTTATTCGCTTCCAGAATTTTTCTGGCGACAGCGGCACTGTCGGCGATAAATACCTCCTGCACCCCCAGCCTGTCCCAGTTAACCAGTTTCTTCGTAGCTATAAGGATTCTCTCCTGATCGTCCACAAGCAGCACATTCATGATACTTCCCCTCCCTGCATTGCCGGCAAAATAATTTCACTGTATGCTCCGTTCCGGTTTTCAAAATACCAGCTTATTCCCTCTCCGTAATGGAGTCTCAGACGGCTCAGGAGATTAATGATTCCTACCCCCATTTTTATTCCTGTTTTACTGTCTGAAAACACATCCTTCTGATTCAGTACACAAAGAAGCTCTTCCGGATACCCCGGTCCATTATCAGACACAATAATATCAATATTGTTTCCGTCGTCCGTGCTCAGATACCGCACATATATCTGTATCTGAAGATTACGGCCCTCAATACCCCTGGCATATTTGATTGAATTTTCAACAAAAAGCTGCAGCGCCAGAATGGGAATTTCCACCTCCAGGGCCTTATCGTCCACAGACATTTCACAAATAAACGGCTTGGAGGACAGAATTGACTCCATATTAATATAATTTTGAACGAAATCCTTTTCTGTCTGCACCGTTACCACCGTCGCATCCGTCTGCAGCAGATATCGCAAATGGGCAGAAAGACAGAGCAAAAACTGCTCCGCATTTTCATATTCCTTCATCATCAGCATATAGTAAGCATTTTTCAGACAGTTTGTATAGAAATGCGGCGCAAGCTGTAATTGAAGAAACTGAAGCTGTACTTTTTGTTTTTCCAGCTTTTCTTCATAGGAGCGGATTTTATACTGCTCTATTTCCTTTAACATTATTCTCACCGTCTGCCGCACATTCTCAATCTCCGTAATCCGATTGGAAGCGGTGAAATTCACTTCCCATACCCCTTCCTGAATATTTTGAAGCGCATTCGTCATATCCTCAAGAGGTATGGATAACTGATTTGAAGTAAAACGATAAAGCCTTATACAGAATAATATAAGCATCAGACCAAGAAGGAAAAGTATGATATGGACACCACTGACATAAAGCCAGATATTGTGCGGAACGATTTTTACCACAGACATATTCACGCTGTCCAGCTTTTGCACATAGGCAACGGAACCATGAACGATATTCTTTCCCGGCTTCAGCAGTGTATATTCCATATCAGAAAGCTCTGGCCTTAGGCCGCTAATCAGGTAAAATACACCCTCATAAATTATGCCATAGGCCTCAGCATCACTTGACAATTCCGGAATTCCCTGGCTTAAACTGATATTACCACAAATCGCCGCAGAATTTTTCTGCATATATGCATTGTAATAGGTATCGTTTTCAGCCTTTACCACATAATCAATAAAGGCATTGCTGACTCCCTGTACAGCACGCCCGGCCTTTTTCAGAATCTCTTTATCCTGAAACGACATCTCTTCATTTACGTAATAAAGCGGCTTTTTATCACTGTCATAGTAGATGAATAGGCCCCCCAGATTTCTGTTTGACCTTACCTGAAGCTTCAGCAGGTTCAGCATACTGTTTATTGAACTGACCTTTTCGGCAGCAGGCTGGTACAGATATAACCCCTGAAAAACAGCATCGGAAGAATAAATATAACCAACGGTATCTCTGAGCTGCAGGATACTGCTGTCTATGTGGGCAGCATAAGCTGCCGCATTATTTTTATGTGTATCATTCACCTTTCTCTGATAGGAATGAATCAGTACTGTCATAACCGTAATCATAATTGATAACAGTAAAATAACAAGAGTTAAAACGAACCGCAGTATCTGTCGTCTTAAACTGAACATTACAGGCTGTTCTTGATTTTTATTCCTATTTCTTAATAAGAAATTATTTTTCATAATTTCTGCCCACTTCCATTATTTATCTTGTATCTACTATTAGCATTATAATATTTTTTATTTATCAAGTATATTGATTTTAAGACTTAAAATATCTGTTCTATGACATTAACCTGTTGTATACAGCTTTACAATTGCCATTTCATTTTCCGCCTCAATTTGTTTCCATTCATTAGCTCCTTCAATACGCATTACCTCATAATAGTCCTAATACAGAATTCCCAGTTCTATTTTTTACGCTGATACCCAGCTGGTGTCATACCAGTATACTTTTTAAAAATGGCACAAAAATAGCTTGTGGAAGAGAATCCCAACAGCTGGCTGACTGATGTAACAGTAAACGTTTTTTGTTTTAATAAATGCATAGCTTCTTCAACTTTGCGTTCCTGCACAAAACAGGTTATTGTTTTTCCGGTTGCTTTTTTAAATTGTCTGCATAAATAAGAAAGATTAATATTCAGATGTTCGGAAAGCAGAGTAGGTGTTATATTTTCATAAAGATGAGAGACAACATAATGATTCACTCTTTCGGCCATTGGTGAATTTGTTTGTAATCCTTTTATTACTGCAATTTGACGGGTATATTCCCGAATAAACTCTACAAAGATATATGTTAGTTCGGAGATATTTGATGCTTGCTGAATTCTGCGATCATATTGTTCGAACAGCATGGTAACAAGAGAAATATCTAAATTGGCACGTAAGGCAATTCTGGAGCAAAAGAAATTAGCGCTGCACATGATGTTGTATCTGTTACGAAAAAGTTGAGGATCATCTATATTCTCTCCTTTTCCAATTAACATTTCATTCAAAATAATATGTTCAAGCTCATCACTATTACCATTCTCTATACATTCCACCAATTCATTTTCCAAAGGAATAGCTCCAACATGTTCAGGCTCAGGAATGCAATAGGCAGAGAAACGCAGCATACTGTTCCAGTGAAATTCCAACTGTTGAGGCAATGAACAGGAATTAAGAATAAGACGCTGCAGGATTTTTATTCCAGCCTGGATAGAGACTGCATCACACGATCCCAAAGAACGAAAAAATCGAATCAATTCCGATACATCCCTTCGTGAACGACCAATCCGTTCCAGGATACAGGCTGCCTGTTCCCGGGAACAATCAAAAACATGCGCAGGGCCGATAAAAATTTTCATATTTATTTCAGGTACGGTCAGTCCGGCCATATACATATATTCCGGGGAAATACTGTACCATACCGGAGGAAGTTCTTTCGGCAGACAATCCAATAGCAACATAGGAAGATTAAAATCGGCCACAAAATCCATAGTTTTTTTAACAATCTCATTCTCTATAAAACAACTTATAGGCAGATGTGTGGCACGGCTGTAATCGTCGAGCAAATCAAATATTTCAGTTTTCTCCATTAGATATTCACCTTCATTCAGTATTGATTTTTAAACTTTTTTTATTAATTGCTGCATTCTTAATGTCAAAAACTATATCCATTATATGTTCTCTCTTTATTTTTTACAATATATTAACAATTAGGTAAATATATTGATATCCGCACATTTGCATTCCCCTATAAAATAGCAGCGTAAACCAATAAAACCTTTAACGGGTATAAAATTATGGGGGAAAGAAAAATGAAGGAAAAGAAGGAAAAAAATCCAAAGTCTCTGAAAATCGGTAGTTTATTCGCATGGCAGAGCCGAGCGGTATCACACGGTATTTGTATGATGATTCTGGGATATTTATCTATTTACTGTACAGATACGCTGAAAATGGATCCCTATCTTGTTGGGATGCTTCTGGTATTAAGCAAACTACTTGATGGGGTAACTGACGTTTTTGCCGGATATCTTGTAGATCGTACCAACACTAAAATCGGACGTGGACGTCCTTATGAATTCTGTATTGTAGGCTTATGGTTTTGTACTTGGCTAATGTATTCCTGTTCACCAAGCTGGAACTTAGCAGTCAAATGTATTTGGGTTCTAAGTAGTTATGCTTTGGTAAATAGTATATTCTTTACCTTTCTAAATGCAAATCAAACCGTATATATGGTTCGTGCCTTTAAATATGAAGAACAATATGTTGCCCTCAATTCCTATGGAAACATTATCAGTATGGTTTGTGTAGCTTTTTTTAATGTAATCTCTCCCACCCTGGTCGCCAGATATGCGGTAAATGCATCCGGATGGAGCAGGATGATTGCCATGATCGCCATTCCGATGGTGATTATAGGCTTGATGCGTTTCATTTTTGTTAAGGAAACAAATCCAGTAGACATTCAATCACCAGATGGGGAAAAAACAAAGGTAAGGCTGAAGGATGTAAAAACAGTACTCACCAGGAACCCATATATTTATATTGTTGCACTAATCCTGTTTATCCAGAATTTTGTCTCTAATATGGGAGTCAATGTTTATTACTTTACCTATGTGGCTAAAGATTTGAATCTTATGGGATTAGTAAATGCAGCCATGCTTCTTGCGATTCCACTTGCGGCATTCTTCCCCAGGATTATCAAACGCTTTTCTACAGGAAAATTAATTTTAGCAGGATGCCTTATTACAGCCGCTGGTTATTTGTTAAATTTCTTTGCTGAAGGTAATCCCATTCTTCTTGGTATTGCAGGAATTTTGTATGGTGGCGGAATCACTCCTATCAGCATTCTGTTTCCTCTTATGATTATAGATTGTGCAGACTTTAATGAATGGAAGGGCATGCAGAGGATGGAAGGTACACTGGGATGTGTAACCGGCCTGGCAACTAAAATTGGCTCTGCACTGGGTGCCGGTCTGCTGGGAATACTGCTTTCCTGCGCCGGATATATTGGCGATATGGCCCAAATACCAAAAAGTGCCATATGGATGATTCGTTTATTGTTTAGTATTATACCCATGCTTTTATGGCTGGCTGTAGGCAGCAGTTTTCTATTCTATAAACTGGACGGAATGCTGCCGAATATACGCAGGGAACTGGAAGAACGCAGAGCACAGAGAGAAACGGATATTCCCGGATAACGGAAGGAATATACAAAATTCTATTGGAGGAAGAAACATGGAAAAAAAGAAGCTGTACATACCATCAGAGGACGATTATTATTCACAGCCCTACATTGATGAAGAGGAATGGAGGGATACACCAGTTCGCCATTATTATGTGCATGGTGGGTTCAGAGGAACGGAGAAAAACGGGATTGAAGCAAGATTTTGTTTCTATTTTCCTGAAAAAGAAAAATACGAGGAACGTTTTTTTCAATATGTGTCTCCTGCCCCCGGAGATGAGCATGAAAATGAGTGGCTTCGCGGTGAAGACGATAAAATCAGCTTTTGCTTAACCCATGGCGCCTATCTTGTTAACAGCAACCAGGGCGGATTTATACCCGAGGATGGGGAACGCTTATATAAAACCAGTGCCCAATGTGCTGAGTTCAGCCGAAAGGTCGCCCGGAAGCTTTATTGCTATGAACACCGTCCTTATGGCTACATCTTTGGGGGAAGCGGCGGGAGCTTTAAAACAATTGGCTGTATGGAGATGACTGAGGGCATTTGGAATGGGGGCGTTCCTTATGTAACCGCAAATCCCATGGCCGTACCAAATGTTTTTGGCCCACGTGTCCGTGTGATGAGAATGCTTGGAGAGGAAAAACTGAAGCATCTTGTAGATACAATGGAGCCGGGAGGCAGCGGAAATATTTACGAGGGACTCGACGATGAACAGCGGATGGCTTTAGAAGAAGCTACTAAGATGGGTTTTCCTAAACGAGGATGGTTTTTATGGCCCACAATGGAGGACGGAGCTCTGATGGTACTGGCCCCCTATATATATAATGTATTCCCTGATTATTTTACGGACTTCTGGGAAAAACCAGGGTATGCCGGAGCAGATCCGAACAGCAATGAAGCAAAAGCCCGTATTCAATTTGAAACCAAAGTTGCAGAATTGATCGGTTTCCGCAATGATGAGAACAGTGAGAATTATAGCAGTGTGGATAAAAGCTGGCAAAATATGTCTGCTGGACAGGATATAACACCACAGATTCGCATGGAGGATATCCCCGAACAGGGAAAAAATCTTTTTCACTGCAGAATTAAGGTATTAAGCGGAAAGGCAAAAGGGAAAGAAAACTCCATTGAAAAAATAGAAAACGATGTCATTACAGTTGGAAAGGCATTTGATTGGAGTGACTCCTATCATGCACTGACAGGATTAGCGGTTGGTGATAAAATCATGCTTGATAACAGCGATTATCTGGCAATGCAGACTTTCCAGCGTCACCAGGTACCCGACGACAGCTATCATGTATACGATCAATACCGGGATAAAAAAGGCAATCCGATTTATCCACAGCTTCCATTTCTCCTTTCCCCAATTATTGCTAAAAACGGCGGCGGTGAAGTTCCCAGCGGGGATATTCACGGAAAGGTCATTGCCGTCTGCAGTCTGTTGGATGAAAGTGCCTATCCATGGCATGGAGACTGGTACCGTCATGCAGTAGAACAACATCTGGGAGAAAAAACAGATGAGATGTTCAGGCTTTACTATAATGATAACTGCGTACATGAGGATAATACAGAGCGACTGAATGATCCAAAACAAAGTGACCCTCAACATCAGGTAGATTACCTGGGTGTACTGCATCAGGTACTTTTGGATCTTGCAGACTGGTGTGAAAAAAACAAAGCTCCTGTACCATCAACCAATTATCGGTACTGTGACGGCCAAATTGAAGTTCCGGATCGTGCAGATGAAAGAGGAGGACTGCAGCCTGTTGTCAAATGTTTCGCCAACGGACAGAAATACATACATGTAAAAGCCGGTGAAACAGTAACCTTTACTGCTTCAATTGAGGTTCCGAACCATACAGGAACTGTTACTGCAGCTGCCTGGGATTTTGAATATACGAATGATTTCAGCAGGCGTGAAAAGCTGGAAATGAAAGAGAAAGGTCATCTGGCGAATGTGAAAACAACACATATATTTGAAAAATCCGGAACTTATTTTCCTGTGTTGAAAGCGCAAAGCAGCCGAACCGGAACTCTTGATGATATCTATGTACAGTGTAAAAATATGGATAGAGTAAGAGTTGTAGTTGAATAAATCTATTGTCTGTAAACCTTGCAAAATAAATTCAGGTGATTGCGAACTTGTTTCGCAATCACCTTATTTATATTTCAATTACAGAGAATGAAGTCGCTTGCCGTCTGTGCATATCGCTTTTTAAAGGAATGAGTCAGGTGATCAGGACTGATATAGGCCATATTAGCAAGATGACGGACACTGAGTTCTTCCGGCAGATCCTGTTTACCGTATTCCACCACCCAGTCTACCACGTCCACGTTATCCCAAGACATCCTGCATCTTTTTCAAAGGCATATACTTCATTCGAACAATAAATATATATTTCCAAGTATTCCTTCCGGTTCAACTGGCCGCTCCATCGAGCGTGGATCCATAAATGCGTTTGCTAATGTAGTCGTCACCTCTATACGTATCTCATTCAGACCATCTATAGTAAAATCTGAAATATTATAGCTGTAGGGATAACCGATTCTCACTCCTGCAGAATGTCCGTTAATAAAAACTTCAGCTGCCTCGTAACAGCGTTCGAGCTCAAGCCGGCAGGCTTTCCCTACAAATTCCATCTCATATCGGATTATACCGGAAAAATTCAAGATACTTTTTGATATGTCTTCCAATTTTTTAACAGTCATTAATAACCGGAAACACTCTTGAGAATTATAATCTGCTGTTGAAATTCTTATTTCACCATCAAATATTTTCCTGATTTTCTCTGTCCCGGATATTTCCGGTAATTCTGGCAAATCCTTTTTTCTCCCCGCCAACAGAAGGAAAGACTCTCCTTTTTCCATATGAAATTGCAGGCTTTTATCTTCATTTCTTTTAGGCAGCGACCATATGTTCTCTACCCCAGAATAACATATATACGCTTCCTCTTCCTCTACCTTAACCGCTACATCCAAGGCATTCACCATGGAGGAATTCATAAACATATACACACATAAATCAGGAAATACATACTTATAGCACCTCAGCCATTTATTATGCGGAAAAATCCGGCAATTACGACTCTCATCAAGCAAAGCTGGTATCTCCTTTTCTTCGATAACCGGTATGTTTCCCTCATTTATGCGTGTTAAGCCTTCAGGTCTGCCATTTACATAAAAAATGTGTGCACCTTTTCTATATAATTCCTCCAGAAGCCTTATATCCTCCTCTGGCAAATATGCAATACTGTCGATAAGTAAAAAACGATAAGATGCTTTTCCGACTATAATCCGTTCCTGTTCAACAATTGCTTCTCTCAGATAATCCAAACAAAGAACCTCATATGGAATTTGGTTTTGCAGACATAACTTACCCAAATATCCAAAGGGCCGGTAGCCTCCTGCCCAGCATCCTTCTGCCGGAAAAAGTATAGCAGTATCCACTATGGCCCGTCCACCGTTCAACAAATGACAGATCCGGTTCATATAATTAAATAAGACATGCATATGACGATACTGAGGATTATTCCCATGCGCATAAAAATGAGGTGGACAGTCCTGATCGGGAAATTCCTTTTCTGAAAAGGCATGGGGAACAAACCAATTGATACCATTAACCAGCATATAATCCGCCATCCAACGCATGAGTGTCAACCCTTCAGACCAACCAAATGCCCCGAATATTTCGCACATTGCTCTTCCTTTCATGCGCGGATTCTGATGTGCTGCCGAGGCAGCAAGCACAGGCAGAGAATAATGGTAGTATTCGCCACTATCATAATCTCTTTCCGGCTGTAGATCATTAAGCACAACGTCAATTCCAGCCATATTCTGACCGCTCATAGCCCTAAAATAATGCCCCGTTCCTGGCCCCAGTCCGGAATTGAGTTCACCATCCTCCATGACATGACCAATATATTCCACATGCCGTTCCTCACACCACTTACCTAACTGGATGGAAAAATTATTTTCATACATTCGGGTTATCATGTCCATATAGGAAAACCTTATTTCCCGTTCGGTACCACCACAATTATGAAAAAGACCTACAAGTTTCGTTTTATTTCCTTTATCTGGACATAGCTGATCTCTGAGCCTATCCGTCCAAGGCAGGGGCATAAGGTCTCCTATTTTCCCCAATTCATATGGTTGTCCGCTTAAATTATAAAAACCTGGCTCATCGGAAAAGAAACCTGCAAACGTTTCCCCAAAGTCATCTTTGTATCGGCGATAATGAGGTTCATATACGGTATCTATGAGTATCTTCACTGATTCCTTCTCAAGTAAAGATATGTAATCGCTTGCTTTGGATGCTGCCCCCATTTTTTTACTATAAATAAACAAGCAATAATTTCCTTCAGGAATATCCATATACAACCATCCATTAATTACCTTATCAGTCACATCAATTAGTTCGGAATAATATACACAACCATCTTTGTCATTACGTTTTCCTGCAATCACCGCCACTAGTTCCTCTTTAGGATCAGTCTCTCCAAAGCCTCCCGTCTCTGTGAGGAACCGATCATGAACTGCAAATCTGCAACCTAAAATGGGACCATCCACTTTCATCGTCCGCTCAATCAGTGACCAACGTTTTAATCTATCCGGAGCTTTTCTGACAGCGCCATTAGCAAATCCAGTGGGAAAATGAGAATCATCCAGAACCCATACTCGCATCTGTCGATTTCTAGCCTCTTCCATGATGATGTCCAAATCCTTCCACCAGCCCTCACCTACAAAATCAGGGTGAGGCCGAGATTCCAGGCATACAGCCCTGATACCGCAGTTAAAAATCTTTTCCATATATTCTCTTAGGATATCTTCCGAAGAACCATGAAGCCAAAAAAATGGCATAATATAATTTCCATAGCTTCCATTTAGAACGTCCTGAAGTTTTTTATTCATATCTACTCCTTTAACTTAGCCATTCATTTATTTAATACTTTTATCATTTCATATATAATTATAATCTTCTCTATTGAAGACGCATACCTGTTTTCCGACTTATACTATTCCTTTTACGACTTTATCTTCTATACGTATTCACAAATTTATTTTAATGAAATATATTAAATTCACCAAGTGCTCTGCTGTTGGGGAGGCAATGGCTGAAATATATTCATTAGCTTCCATCAGGTACTCTGCAACAAGCCGTTTCCGAAAGCTTTTTGAGTTTCTTTTCAGCATACTTTTTTCCATCCTGCTCCATGGTAATCCGTCCTCAAATCTAATACATTCATTGTCCTGGCCAAGTTTCACCCCACAGGCTTAATTGAAATAAACAGCCACTAATTAATTCCTACTTTTGACTCTCAAACCAGTTACTTATTAGGTGATTGATTTCTGAACGCAGTATGGAACTCATATTCATACCTGTTTTTATGAAATTGGGTGGGCATAATGTACATCTTGGGAAAAATGTATATGTGAATTTTAATGCTACCTTTGTAGATGATGCAAATATCTATATTGGTGACGGAACACTACTTGCACCTAATGTGACCATTATTACTGCAATGCATCCAATTTCCCTTAAACTTCGTACTGAGGGTTACGGTTATAACAAACCTGTCTATATTGGAAAAAATGTTTGGATTGCTTCTAATGTTACAATTCTGCCTGGAGTACATATTGGAGATAATTCTGTGATTGGTGCTGCTTCTGTTGTAACCAAAGATATTCCCGCCAATGTAGTCGCCGTAGGCAGTCCTGCAAAAGTTATAAGGGAAATAACTGCAGATGATGATATTTATTACGATCATGGAAAGCTCATCGTAGATAATATAATATAATATTGAAATTTTTGATAACCTGAAAAATATAGCTTGCCGTAGAAGAACATTGTCCATGTTTATTAATACTTTTTACACTTTTACTAACAAATTCCAGCAATTATTTACTTAAAAATGATATGGGCAAAATTTAGCCCACATCATTTATATAAAGTGTCAATTATAAATACCCAGAGAAGAAAGAGGATGGTGGTTTCTTCTCCGGGCATTTTATTATAAAAATTATGACTGCCATATTTATTCAAGTCTACGATACATAAATTTCTGCTTTAGAATAAAGGATAGCTTTACCAGCTAATATTACTCTATCGTTTTCAATGCGACAATAAAGAACTCCGCTTCTTTTAGATGCCTGGAATGCAATCAATTCCCTTTTTTTAATCTTGTTAGCCCACAAAGGTATAACATGACAATGACCGGAACCACACACGGGATCTTCTAATACATTCAGCTTAGGTGCAAAACTTCGGGTAACACAATCATAAGTTGTGCCTTTTGCCGTAAGTTGGAGTAAAAGACCGTCCAATTCTTTCAGTCTTTCTTCATTTGGCATAGCCTGTAAAACCTGCTGTTCATCCGCCATTACACACACTAAGTCCCGCCCTAACCACGCTTCTGACGGGCGAAAACCGATTGCCAATTCCATTTCATCTGTGACTGGAACTTCTGTAAGCGGATAAGCCGGCATATCCATTTCATATAAATCATTTACCTTTTTTACAATGAGCTGACCGCTTTTTGTTTGAAAAGAAATGCTACCACTGTCTTTTTCAATAAAACGAAATAATACATATGCCGTACCCAAAGTGGCATGACCGCATAAGTCAATTTCACCGCCTGGTGTAAACCAGCGCAGTTCATATATGTTCTCCCTTTTTACGGTAAATGCAGTTTCAGAAAGATTATTTTCTTTCGCTATATTCTGCATTAACATATCGGGAATCCACTCCGGCAGAATGCAGACAGCAGCGGGATTTCCTTTGAAAACCTTATCTGTAAATGCATCAACAACATACTGCTTTATTTCCATTTAACATTCCCTCCTGCTAATTATTTATAAACCAATCTTTGCAAACATCTATCCACCCGGAAAAAGCAGAGTACTTCACTAAGGTCTTAGCAATTTGCATAGGCTGACAGCCAACTGCTTCTGCAGCTTCTTCAACTGTTGCACTCGAATTTGCAAGTGCAATTACTCGTTGACCCAAGCCAATATTTTCAAAGTATTGTTTCACATTTTCAAAAGACACATTTTTACCTCCTTGAGTTTTTCTTTCTGCCAGTATATACTATGCTTAAAAATAAGTAAAATTAATGTTTATTACATTAACATGCAAAAAGGTAATTTTAAAAATGAACAGATATATTGCACTCCAAAAAATAGTTGAACTCGGCAGTTTTACAAAAGCCGCCGATGTATTAGGCTATACGCAACCTGCCATGAGCCAAATGATTTCTTCACTGGAAAGAGAACTGTCTATTAAATTGCTCTATCGTTCCAGATATGGAATTCACCTGACTTTGGAGGGGGAACGACTTTTTCCCTCCATTCAGAAAACAGTTGCCGGGTATCAGTCCATGCTGGAAATTGCAAAAGAAATTAAGGGATTAGATAGTGGAATTATCCGTATAGGAACCATATCAAGCATTTCTTGTCACTGGCTTCCCGGTTTAATCAAACAATTTCAAGAAATTTATCCTAATGTGCAATTTATACTTCACCAAGGAGATTATACGTCTATTCCCGAATGGGTGCGGACCGGAGAAGCAGATTTTGGCTTTGTAAATCCCGACGCTATTCCCGGCGTTAAAACAAAATTTATTAAGAGCGGTGAGCTTCGGGCGGTTTTACCCGTAACTCATCCTTTGGCACAGAAATCATATATTACATTGGAAAATCTAGCCAAAGAACCTTTTTTGTTGTTAGAGGAAGGGGCGCTTAGCGAACCGATGGAAGCCTTTAAGCAGGCTGGCCTGGAACCCGTTATCCGGCTATGCGTTCATGATGATTACTCTATTTTATCTATGATTGAATCGGAATTAGGTGTTAGTATTTTACCGGAGTTGGTCTTGAGAAAAACGAATTATAGGGTCGCTATTCTCCAAATCAAACCTGCACTCACTCGGAAAATCGGAATAATTATGAAAGATAAAAATTCCTTGCCGATAGCAAGTAAATATTTCATTGATTTTCTTTTTGAACACATTGATGAACTTCCATAAAATTCATTTTAAATTACACAACAGAGGAGGACTGTATTTTATATTATTGTGTCATTTTACCGCACATGAGCATGATGCTAAATACAGAATTCCTCCCCACCTATTCAGAGGCGATAGTAAATATAAATATCAGTGTGTCATTATAGTAGTTATTCTTTTTATATAACCATAATCTTTTTGTTATGCAACAAAATTAAAACTATTAATTGCTTCCAAAATCATTGTGTAACTATTAATTGAAGCAATTGAGGAGATTTTATATATAATCTAAAAGATTCAGCAAAAAACTCCCTATCATTTTCTTCTGCATAAAAGCTTATCTTGTTTCTTTCATTAAAATATATTCTTCTGACATCTTTATCTTAAATCCTTCACTCTCAAAGACCTTTCTAATCTTTTCCGGTACCTTCAAGTATGCATTCATCAAATTATCAACAGATTTGTCATATATATTACCCTCTGTAATCAGTATCGCATTCGTACTTATAACTGGCCTTTTGTGCCCTGATTAATCACTCCCACTTCTTCTACCGCTTCAGTAGTTATACCATTCGCACCGATTAAAATAAGAAATAATATAATCCATAAATATTTCATTATTTAACATCCCTCTATATTTATCAACCTTGGCCAACGAATATCAAAAAAAGAAGGCATCCCAGAAGTCATGTATGACTTGAAGGATACCTTCAGTTCTATGAGTTCTTCAACGCTGGCAGGTGACTTCGTTTCCAGTAATGCTTTGTATTTCCATATGTTTTTTCCCTCTTCCTCCAAAAGAGACTGTGCCAGCAGATTCAACTTTTCTATATCCTGAAAACCAAATCTCATCTTTTCTAATTGTGAAATAACACTTTGGACTTTTTCAAATCTGCATTCCCCACCAATTTCAGCTGACAGATATTCCCTGCTCTCTCTAATTGATTCTTCTCTGCATGGCAGGCCAATCCAAGCTTCCCGATACCCGCCTTTTTCTCCGACTTCCAAACATATCAAAATGGGACAGTTGGATTCTTCTTTAAAGTTCTGTATCTTTTCATCATAAACATCATTCCATCCCTCTTCAAACCGAAAACAATACCCTTCCTCTGTAAAAACCCCGTTTTCCTGTTCAACCATATATGTTCCTACTTTTTTCTCACTTAGCAAGTCGTAAATTTCTTCTGAAAGACTTTCAAGAATAGGAAGAACATCCATTTCAATAGCAAACGCTCCCAGTTCTTCTTCCGAATGTATTCCTGCATAAAATTCGAAACGCTCCAAGCTAAATGCTGCATTAATAAGACTTCTCATAGTCAGTTCCGACAGGAAATGGAGCACCGCTTCGTACTTATATATATTAAATTCATCAAAAGTAAAAATACCCGTTGCCAGGACATCAGCTTCTTTTATCGTAGGTTCACAATTTTCTAAGATAGGGATAAGAAACTCCGGCCAAAAAAGGAATTCCAGGACATAGTTATTTTTCCCACACACCCGGGCCCGTTGTAAAGCATCTTCAATTTCTGCTTTTGAGGCTGGCAGACTGATGGCACAGCCATCGTAGTTCGGGTTACAGGTAATGTCTTTTGTATAAATGCATACTTCATACATAAGAATTTTCCTTTCTCTGAATTTGTCTTATGCTGCTCTACATAGGCTGAATGACATCACCTCCCTTCCTGGTTCCCATTTATACACTAACTAAAGAAAACGGCCATGTGAAATATTTCACTTAGCCGCCTCTTATCTTAATCTTATATATCTCATTTTTGTCTTACAAATTTTCTATACTGTTTTAAAACTATCTTAGCTTTTGAGAAACACACTACACCGTTAAATATAAATCCTTTCCAAAATTAATTAGAGCCATTATTACCTGCAGCCAGAATTAACGGCTTAGTCATAATTCATCCCCAAAAAGCAGCCATATATTTAATTATACATGGCTGCTTTTTCCCCTTACAACGCAATTCCTGATTATCGAATTTCCATAAAATAGATTTTATATATTCTCCTTGTTTTTTAGTCTTTCTATAAAAACAAGGCCTAAAGCAGCAAACCATCATCAAAACAGGGAAAATAAATACCGTTTTTTGCCTGTTTTCAGCTTCATTTTAAGTCTTTTTTCAGTCCTTAACCACAACATCCTGTTGTTTATTTTCATTTTTTACAGACAAACCACAACGCTCCATCATTACCACTGTCTCAATCCCGGAAGTCCACGGAAACTGATCCACAGCAACCGCTCTCCTAACCGCATATCCGTTCCCAAGAAACACCTCCAGATCCCGTACCAGACTGGTAGGCTTGCAGGATATATACACCAGCCTCTCCACCCCATATCTGATAATCTTCTGCAGCGCCCCGGGATGAATCCCGTCCCTGGGCGGATCCAGGATAATAAAATCCGGTTTTTCTTCAATCTCATCCAGCACCTTCAGCACATCACCGGCGATGAACTCACAGTTATTAAGCCCGTTCAGCTGTGCGTTCTTTTTCGCGGCCTCCACAGCCTCCTCCACGATTTCCACGCCAATCACCTTTTCCGCCACCGGCGCCATCAGCTGCGCAATGGTTCCGGTACCGCTGTAAAGATCATACACCACACAGCCTTCCTTTTTCAGTTCTCCGATGTACTCCCGGGCCGTGCGGTAGAGCACCTCCGCGCCATAGCTGTTTGTCTGGAAAAAGGAGAATACCGATACCTTAAACCTCAGCCCCAGCAGCTCCTCATAAAAATAATCCTGCCCATAAAGTACTTCCGTCCGGTCGCTTTGAACCACATCGGCCACGGAATCGTTTTCAATATGCAGAATTCCCGCAATTTTTCCCTCCAGCGGCAGTCCCAGAAGCATGTCCCGGAATGCAGCCAGATCCCTGTTTTCCTGCGTTGTAGTAACCAGTGCAATCAATATCTCCCCGGTATGGGATGCCTTTCTCACCAGCAGATGCCTCAGATACCCCTGATGTGTCAACCTGTGGAAGAAGGCCGCCTTCTCCGCGGTAAAATAGTCCAGCGTCCCCTTAAGAATCCTCCGGTAGTCCTCATCCACAATCCTGCAGTCCCTCACAGATACAATATCATAAAAACTCCCCCTCTTATGCATCCCCAATGCCAGGGGGCCGTCCTTTACCTCGTCCCCGAAGGAAAATTCCATCTTGTTCCTGTAGCCCAGCTGCCTCGGGCTTGCTTTTATCGGCTCCCAAACCCATGGCTCCTCCTGCCTGCAAAGCACGCTGTCCAAAAGCTCCTTTACCTGCTTTTCCTTCAGCGCCAGCTGCTTTTCATAAGGAAGCGCCAGATATGTACAGCCGCCGCAGCTTCCGAAATGGGGGCAGGGCGCTTCCACCTCATCGGGCGCCTGCTCCAGCACCTCCAGCACACGTCCCTCTCCTTTTCCTTTGCGTACCTTTGTTATCATCACGGAAAGCTTTTGTCCGGGAAGCACATTTTTTACCGTACAGTACTCAGCCGCAGAAGCCATTTTTGTTGTGGAAGTTCCCATTGCAGACGCTTCCGCCGCAAAGGTTTCTGCCGCGGACATTCCCGGAGCCGTTCCTTCCTCCCTGTCTTTTAAAGGCAGCAATTCCACATTTCCTTTATTGGGGAACTTCACGTCCCGTACGATTCCTTCTCTGACCTGACCTTTTTTCATATCGCCCTCTCACTTCTTCCATTCTGTATAATAAACTTCATAACTGTCCCATTACAAAACATTAATAAAACGCCTAAAAAACGGGATGCCTCAGCATCCCGTCTCCTGTCGATACTTTACTTATTCTTCACTTGTTTCTTCATCATTCCCGGCATCATCTGCCTTGGCAGTATCTTCTGTTGTATCGGTGCCTTCTTCATCCTCATCTTCAAAAAATTCGTCGTCGAAATCATCATCAAAATCGTCGTCGAAATCTTCCAGATAATCAGGAGTAAGATAACGGTACACCGCATATGCAATTCCTGCTACCGCCGCAATGGCTCCGATAATTGCAAGAATCCAGAGAACTGTATTCCCATTGTCTTTCTTTTCTTCTTTTTTGCCAAGGAGTTCGTTTACTTTCATCATTTCTAATACCTCATCCAGCTTTCCCATGCAAACCATCCTTTCTTCCCTGCTACTAGTATGCTTAAATACTGTTCTTATCATACCACTTTTTACATTGCTTTACTATAAATTTTTCATGAAATAAATATGAACTTGTCGTATCCATATATCAGTTCAGTTTACTGAACCGATACGTTACGATGCCCGGGAAAAAATATAATCCGGCCGTCAGAACACAACAAACCGGTTCTCCAAAAGCGGCTTCCCCTTATATCTTCTTCAGCTTTGCAAAAGCGGCATACATGATCTTCTGGCCCGCTTTATCAAAAAGAACGGTGACCTGATAGTCCCTCGGTCCGTCCACAATGTTGAGCACGGTTCCTTCTCCATATTTAATATGGCGCACCCTGTCACCAATACCGTATTCCAAACTGGCCTGTTTGGTTCCTGCCCCCTTGCTCAGTCCTGCTACTCCGGCCAGGCTTCCGATGCCCTGGGCAATGAAGGGCTTGTTTTCCGGATCGGTCCGTTTGGGCTTTACCACAGCTTTCGGCCGCCAGTCCGCTGCCTGGGAGGGCGCGCCCGCATAATTGCCGCCATAAGGGGCCGTCTGGAATCTGGCGCGGCTTTCCGGCGTCTCCCTGTATTCCTCAAAATCCGTTTTTTTCTTGAATATCTGAGGCTTGTTATCCAGCAATTCCCCGGGGACCTCCCTGACAAACCGGCTGACCGGGTTGTACTGCGTCTCGCCGCGCAGCATGCGCTGTTTTGCACAGGTGATCGTCAGATCCTCCTTGGCCCTGGTGATTCCCACATAGGCCAGGCGGCGTTCCTCTTCCACTGCCGAAGGGTCGTCGGAGGTGATTGTCATGTAGCTGGGGAACACGCCGTCCTCCAGTCCGGCCAGATATACATGGGGGAACTCCAGTCCCTTCGCGGAATGCAGGGTCATGAGAAGCACCCGGTTATCCTCCGCATCCACACCGTCAATATCAGCCACCAGCGCCACCTCTTCCAAAAACTCGCTCAGGGAGGGGTCGTCATGGCTGTCCTCATAAGCCACCACCTTACTTACCAGCTCGTCGATATTCTGGATACGATCCTCCGCATCCTCCTCGTCCGATTCCTGAAGCTCCTTCACATAGCCCGTGGTTTCGATAATATCGTTCATCAGCTCTTGCAGGCTGTAATATTCCAGCTTGCTGCGGAAGGACTGGATCATCATTACAAAGGGCTTCAGCTTTGCCGCACTTTTTCCGATGCTCAGAATCTGATCGGCTTCCCGGAGCGCATCATAGAAGCTGAGTCCCCTGGCGTCCGCATATTCCTGCACACGCAGGATGGTGGTTGCGCCGATTCCCCGCCTGGGAACGTTGATGATGCGCTTTACCGCCAGATCGTCCCGCCCGTTGTCAATGGTCTTAAGATATGCCAGCATGTCCTTGATTTCCCGGCGCGAGTAGAAATTAACCCCGCCCACCACATCGTAGGGAATGCCTTCCATAATAAAACGTTCTTCCAGAATACGGGATTGTGCGTTGGTGCGGTAAAGAACCGCGCAGTCCCTGAATTCCGCTTTCCCGTATTTTTTCTTCTTTCCGATTTCACCTGCAATGAATTCGGCTTCCTCATAGGCGGTGTCAAACTGGCGGAAATGAATCTGGTCGCCCTCTCCCTTTTCCGTCCACAGCGCCTTCTCCTTACGCTCCACGTTATTACGGATCACCGCATTGGCCGCATCCAGGATGGTCTGCGTGGAACGGTAATTCTGCTCCAGCTTGATAACCTCCGCCTCGGGAAACACCTTTTCAAAATCCAGGATATTGCTGATATTGGCCCCGCGGAACTTATAGATGGACTGATCGTCATCGCCCACCACGCACAGGTTCCGGTACTTGCCCGCCAGCAGGTGTATCAGCTCAAACTGGGCCGTATTCGTATCCTGGTACTCATCCACCATGATATAACGGAAACGCTCCTGATAATAATCCAGCACATCCGGGCAGGTCTTAAACAGCTCCACTGTCTTTACAATTAAATCGTCAAAATCCAGCGCATTATTCTTATGCAGAACCTCCTGATATTCCTTATAAACCTGCGCCGCCCTCTGCTTCGTGTAATCCCCCATGGCCTTCAGCTCATATTCCACCGGGGAGATCAGGCTGTCCTTTGCCGATGAAATGACGGATAACAGCGTCCGCTCCTTCAGCGTCTTGGTATCTATCTGCAGACGTTTGCAGATATCCTTCATGATATTTTTCGTATCGTCCGTATCATAGATGGTGAAATTATTCCCGTAGCCCAGCCGTTCTATGTATCTGCGCAGAATACGGACACAGGTGGAATGGAAGGTGGATACCCAGATGCTCTCCGAGCCAAAGCCCACGATATCGTCCACTCTGTCGCGCATTTCCCCCGCCGCCTTATTGGTAAAGGTAATGGCCAGGATATTCCAGGGGTTCACCCTCTTTTGTTCTATCAGATAAGCAATGCGGTGGGTCAGCACGCGGGTCTTCCCGCTTCCCGCACCGGCAAGTATCAGCACCGGGCCGTCCGTGTGGTAGACCGCCTCCTGCTGCCTTTCATTTAAAGTATCATAAATGCTCATATTATTTCTCCATTCTCGCCTCTTCCGTAAATCCATGCTCTCTATTATATCGGAACATGCATTCGATGTCGATAGAAAAAAGGGAAATTTTTTATAAAAAACCAGTCTGCCAAGCCGGTTGGGAAAGCCGGAAAAAGCTGCCGGGAATCACCTCCCGGCAGCCTGCCCGCCGCGCACGGCTTTATATATGACGTCCAACTGTACTTAATAAACCAGCGCCAGCACGCCAAAATTGCTTGTGGCCACCGTCACCGTCCTCGGATCCACATCCAGATCCGGCAGCACCTCAATGGAGCCGTTTGCAATGCTGATTACCTGAAAATTATTCCAGGCCTGGAACTGATCCGGCACACCGATGGTCAGCACCACAGGAGCGAGCGTCCGGCTTATGATGTTAGTTTTCCCGCCGGCATTGCTCGTCAGCTGCACATCCAGCATGGATATCACGTTTCTTCCGTTCATAGCCGCAGTGAGGAACACCGCCTGCCTGGCCTGCGGCCCTGTCTTTCCTTCCGTTACGGAAAAATAAAGGCCCGCACCGTTCTTTATCTGGGCATCCGTCAGCCCGGCAGCCGTTTTCACCATACCGTCCGGCGAAAGGATGATGACCCCTTTTACCGTGTCCGCATAAAAATAGGTAGGCACCGTGGAATTCAGCTTAATTCCGGTACTCATCTGCACCACATTGGGCTTTGTGGGCGCCGGCGCATTCCCGCTGGCCGAATTGCCGCTGGCCGAGCCTGAGGCCCCGGCCGTAATGGGAATCACCACTGTGAGCAGCACCGCTGCCGCAAAATACATCAGCCATTTCTTTCCTTTTTTCATAGCAACACCTTACCCTTTCCCGTTGCACGCCTCCGGGCCAGCCGGCCGGACGCTCCCCTTTTTCCATAAATCTTTGTAGCTGTTCACCATCCTCACTATTGAAGGCCTTTTACTCTTTATCCTCATTTTACCCTATTCTCACGCTTTATACAACCACTGTTCCATGCCAGTCCTATCGCAAGAAAAAGGAGGGGTGTGCTCGTAATCTGCTGAAAACTAACCATATTATGAACCGTGTAGGTAATGATTGCCAGCGCTCCCGCCGCCCCTGCAGTTCCGCCCTTACGCAGGAAACGCACCGCAGCGCTGACCAGGAAGCCCGCATAAGCAATGAGTCCCAGCAGCCCGGTGTCCATCAGCAAGGTCATCCACTCGTTATGGCAGTTGGTCAGGACCGCATCCGCATAAATCTGCGTCAGAAGCGGCCTGCCGCCCTGCTCCGCATAAAGGAAGGCCTTCAGGCAGTCCGGCCCCACGCCGAACATCTTCCTGGCAATGTCCTGTTCCCGCCATATTTCCAGGCACTCCTTCCAGATACCGCCCCGTCCGTTCCCCCACTCCTCATTGAAAATAAAAATGGACGGCAGGCTTTCCTTCATCCCTTCCCCTCCCAGCGTACCGGCCGCCAGAAGTCCCGCACAGATCACCGCTGCCGCCGCCGGCAGCAGCACGCCCATTTTCCGCATAAGGGAAAGACGCCTTCCCTGCTGTACGGCATCTGCAGACTTGTCGTTCCCCGTCCTGCCTTTTTTTACTCCGCTGCGCTCCATCCCGCCTTTTTTCATTCCAGAGCGCTCCCCAGCGCACTCCGTCCCGCCGCATTTCTTCCACCAGAGCCGTCCCGCAAACGCAGCCGCCGTAACCGCCCCCGCGCCATACAAAACGATCCCCGTTATCCCGCTGCCCGCTTCCACAGTCCCCCGAAACACCCGCAGTCCCAGCAGCCCCACGAAAACAGCGCCCGAAGCCGTCAGAAACACATCCTGGAATGCGGACATTTCCGCTCCGTCCCTGCAGGAAATCAGGAACAGCACCCACAGCGCCGTCCCTATGATCAGAAAACCGCTGTCACTCCCCTGCACAGCCGTACACAGAAAAGCCGCCGCCGTGAAAGCCCCCGCTCCCGCCTGCAGCCATTTTCTGCCTTTCCGCCCTTCCCTGCATTTTCCGCCGTTCTGCGCTTCCCTGCGGCTTTCCCAGAACACCGCGGTCCCCACAGGCAGCAGCACCGACAGATACCCGCACAGCCAGTTCACATTCCCAATAGTGGAAAGCGTCGTATCCGACCTTCCCCGGAAATCCACCGGCCAAAAGCCGAACCGGTTCAGCACCGCCAACAGGCAAATCCCGCCAGAAACTCCCAGAATCACCCCAACCGCTTCTTTTTCCGCCTTCCAGACATACGCATAATAAAAATAAAGCGCCAGAAAGCTCATCTGGGAAAAAAGCCCCATATACCAGCCCTCCGCCCCAAACAATCCCTCTTTTTTATAGGAAGAAAGACAAAAAGAAAGTATCACCGCAGCGCCATAAGCCAAAAGAAAAAGCTCCGGCAGCCAGGTTCCGGCCTTCTCCTTAATCCAAATGCCCGGCAGCGTCCCATTCCCGCCTTTTTCCCTGCCCCAGAGCCTCCGGCGTCCCCCTTTACAGCCACCCGCCGCTTTTACCGCAGCAAAAATCACCATCAAGGGCAGCGCCATGAAGCCCACATTCCGGTAAAGCTGGAATTTTGCCGTCCCAAGCCCATAATATCCGTCATGCATATACAGCGGCACCATACAGGCCGCAACCAGAAGATATACCGTTGCGGCGGCCTGCATGGCTTTTTCACACATCCCGCCCGCTTTTTTCCGCCAATCTGCAAATCCTGCCATTTTCCCGCCCAGCTTCCTTTTTCCGTAACCGCCCAGTCCCCTCGCAGCTTTTTGCCCCAATCCACAAGTGACTTTTTTCCGCTCTTTTCTATCATTATCCCCAATCCCTCCTTAGCTGTCAAGCCGGCGCTTCCCCCCAAAAAAGCGGCTGTACAGCCATACCAGCCAAAAAAGAAGCACCTTCCGCGCTTTTTTTCATACAATATACCATCAAACCTATGGAGGGATTTATGAAAAAAAGAATTCTCGCATTTACTTTGGTTCTTGCCATGGCTGTCTTTACCTTTGCAGGCTGTGGTAAGAAGCAGGAAACCGCCAAGGATACGCCGGATAAAGCAATGACGGAGGTTACGCTGAATGAGGTAGCCCATTCCATTTTTTATGCGCCGATGTACGTGGCCATCGAAGAAGGCTATTTTGCCCAGGAGGGCATCGACCTCACGCTGGTTACCGGCTTCGGAGCCGATAAAACCATGACCGCCGTACTTACAGACGAAGCCGATATCGGCTTTATGGGCTCTGAAGCCTCCATTTATACTTATCTGGGCGGCACGGAGGACTATGTGGTAAACTTCGCACAGCTGACCCAGCGCGCGGGCAACTTCCTGGTAGCCAGGGAGCCGATTGACAACTTCTCCTGGGATATGGTGAAAAACACCACCATTCTCGGCGGCAGGGCCGGCGGCCGACCTAAGCATGATGTAACATTTGAGAACATCAGGGAGATTTACGAGTGGACAAGCCAAAAAGCCTTAGATTTGGCGGTTTTCAAGTATGATGAAAAGATTATATCTGCTTCATAGCATTGATTGAATATATTTAGTTTGCTTAAAGAGGACAGGCCCGCCCTGTCCTTTTTACTATCCTAAAAGGAAGGAGGCGAAAATTGTCGCAAGGAAATAACCCCTTAACCGGGCCTGACCGTAATGGTTGGGCCTTTTTTCATGCCACGAAAAGGAGGTAATGCACACATGGCTGATGAAAAGCCTAAAACTTTACAGGAACAGTCCTCTCCCACCGGCCCGCCTGTCAGTCAGGAGGTCAAGGACACGGCTCCGGCTGTAGCTCAACCGGACAAGGAAAAGGACAAGGCGGCTGACACAAAAGCGGTTGAAGTGAAGGAAACAGAAGCCGCTGGTTCTAAAAAGCTGGACGATATTGTAAAGCAAGTCAAAGAAGCCCAGCAGAAACAGACCGAGGCCAGCCCCGCCGCTCCCGGCAAAAAACAGTCCGCTTCTATTACTAAGATATCTGATTTGCCAAAGACCGGACAAAAGAAAGCCGAGAAACCGGAGCCCACAAAAAAGACTGCCGCTCCCAAAAAAGAGACAATGGAAAAGCCCGTACAGCCCGTAAAATCGGGAAAATCCAAAAGTACAGCTCCGGTTTCCAAAGGAGCTCCCTGTGCCAGCGCCCCGGCACAGGCGGCACCCACGCCCCCGGAGCCGCCAAAGGAGGCACCCCGCAGGGGAGAGGAACAGATTGTCTATTTGAAACTGAATGAGCTCCACGCCTTCAAAAACCACCCCTTCGGTGTGCGTGACGATGAAGAAATGCGGGCCATGGTTTCCAGCGTCAAGGACAAGGGCGTGACACAGCCTGCTATCGTCCGGCCCTTGGAGGGCGGCGGCTATGAGATTGTATCCGGCCACCGCCGCCAGAAGGCCAGCGAACTGGCAGGCTACACGGACATGCCCTGTATCGTCCGCAACCTGACCGATGATGAAGCCATCACGCAGATGGTGGAGGATAACTTAAACCAGCGTGAGGAAATTCTCCCCAGTGAAAAGGCAAAGGCCCTGAAAATGCAGTTGGAGGCCATCAAACATCAGGGAACCCGGACTTCGGGCCATGTTGACCCGAAGGAGGCCGGGAAACGCTCCAATGAGATTGTGGCAGAGCGCAACAAGATGGCGGTCAAACAGGTTCAGCGGTTTATCCGGCTCAATGAGCTGGTTCCCGACTTAATGAAGCTGGTGGACGATAAGAAAATCGGCTTCACGACAGCCGTGGAGCTCTCCTATATCAATAAGAAGAACCAAAACTATATCGCTGTCTCCATTGACAGCCAGCAGGCTTCCCCCACACAGGCACAGGCCAAACGCATGAGGGAGCTTGACGAAAAGAAACTGCTCAATGGTGACGTGATTGACGGAATTATGATGGAGGACAAGAAGGAGGTAGACAAAGTGATTTTAACAGGTGCAGAGCTGGGGAAATATTTTGGCGCGGAGGCCACCCCGAGGGAAATGAAAGACCAGATCATCAAACTGCTGGACGATTGGAAGGGACAGCAGAAGGAACAGGTCAAGCCGGAGAAAAAAGCTGACAAGGAGAAATAAGCAGGGCTTCGGGCCAGTGTGACCCGAGACTAAGACCGTGGGGCGCAGCCCCACGCCCCGAAGCTCGAAGGATATATAATTCCCCGTCGCCGTTTGTTGGATAGCATAGCCGGGAAAATCTGTCAAGGGCCTGCCGCCGTAGGCGGTGCTTCGCACCCTTGACAGATTTCTCCCGGTTATGCTTTAAGGCGGTCAAGCGACGGGGATATAAATTCCTTTGAGCCGTTCCCCTTCCCACGGGAAGGGGCGGAGGGGTTGGGCTTTATCCTGCTACTGCTCTTTTATAGAAGAAACGGAGGTAAAAACAGTGAAACGACCTTTAGCTTATATTACTGCGGCATGGAACGGGGAGCCGGATATTGACACCGCCCTTGCTGTCCAATACTGCCGGATTACTTACGAAGCGGGATTTTCACCTATCTGCCCGCTCCTATATCTGCCGCTGTTTATCAATGACGCTATCCCCGAGGAACATAAGGACGGGATTGACATGCGCCGGGATATGCTCCGGCGGGCCCGGGTGCTTGTTGTCTGCGGCGGCGCTGTGGACGAAGATGTGAAGAATGATATTGCCGTGGCCCAGCGGCTGAACATTACGGCAACCACCCTGGACGGGATTGTGACGGTCAACCAGCAGGGCCGGAACGCCAATGATATTTGAAGCCTATCTGACGAATGTAGCCTTATATGCCATCAGAGGCGTTGAGGTCGGGGAATATTTAAAATTCCCAGCCACCACGGAGGAAATACAGGCGCTTCTTTCCCGGATAGAAATAGACGGGAAGAAATATTCAGAAATCTTCATCACGAACTTTGAGAGTGACGTGCTGGGGCTGTACGATTACCTTGATGAATATGAGGATATTGACGAGCTGAACCATCTGGCGCATGTTCTGGAGGAAGTACGGGATAATGGCGAACTGGAAAAGTATGAAGCCGCCCTTGTCTTAGGAAAACATACGGCAAGCGTGAAAGATTTAATCAATCTCGCTCAAAATCTTAATATTTACAATTTTCAGCCGGGTATAGAGACTTGGGAGGCTTTAGGCTGTTATTATGCGGACGAGCTCATGACAATCCATATTCCTTCCGATATACGGGCCTATTTTGACTATGAGGCATACGGCCGCGATATCGCCATCAACGAAGGCGGCTGTTTTGCGCCGGCTGGTTATGTGTCCGCCGCTCCCCTTGGATTCACCGAGTATTACCACGGGACAGAGGATATCCCCGCAGAGCACCGTGTATTTGCCTATCCGAACGAGACGCCACATTCCATTCTGGAAACCCTGAAACAGTTAAAAGAAGCCCCGCCTGCCCCGAAAAAGGAAAAGACGGGGCCTTCCCATGAGGAACGGTAAGACTTCGGGCCAGCATGGCCCGAGGCCGCAAAGGAGGTGCAGGCAACATCAACTACTATCCAATCAACGAGACAGCGGCCCGCCGCGCCAAAGAGATGAACAGCTTTTATGATTATCAGGAAGGGAGCGCAACCACAGAATACCGCAACCTTGTAGATAAGGCCGCTGCTGTGGCGGAAAAACAGAAAGCAAGGGTTGACCCCATGTTCCATGAAAAAATCGACCATCTGCTTGATACCTATTCCCGCAAACTGGCGGAAAACATGAACCAGCAGTTTGCGATTGACGCGCGGGTTCCGTCCGTCATGATAGCGGGGCCTGCCAACTTCCCTATCAGGAAGAAGGAAAACCAGAACCGGGCCCGTGACAGCAACATGGAGGAATGGCGGCATATTCAGGGCCTCCTTGATAAAATCCGCAGTACGGGCATGGGCGGAATCAGTGCGGACGACCCGGAAGCTGTCCCGAAGCTGAAAGAGAAACTGGAAGGGCTGGAACGCTCCCAACTGATTATGAAGGAAGTAAACGTCTATTACCGCAAACACGGAACGCTTGACGGCTGTGCCCTTCTCTCCCCTGACCAGATAGAAAAGCTAAAGGCGGATATGGCCCGGTGCAGTTGGCTGAGAAAGCCCTTTGACCTTACGAACACCAGCGCGGAAATCCGCAGGATAAAGGAACGAATCGAAGATTTAAGCAAACGGGCCGAAACGGAATTTTTCGGCTGGGAGTTTGAGGGCGGCCATGTGGAGATGAACCGGCAGGAAAACCGTCTGCAAATCTTTTTTGACGGGAAACCGGACGCCGATACCCGCACGGAGCTCAAAGGGAACGGATTCCGGTGGGCCCCCAGCGTGGGCGCGTGGCAGCGACAGCTTACCGATAACGCGATCTGGGCCGCCGACCGTCTGGCT
>NZ_KE992735.1:0-9274 GCF_000466465.2 Clostridium sp. KLE 1755 | reverse complement strand
GAGAGCCCCTGTGAGGCGGGAACGGGAGACCTTTTTTCATGCAAAAACAGATCGGTTTTTCATAGTAATCTTTTTTTCCTTATAGTATAATGGACGGGTGGGCAGCTGGGGCAGGGTGCGGCTGCAAAGACGGGAGAACGTGATGCCGGGGGAGGCTCCGGTGTCGGATGCGTTCCGGGGGAGCCGGGTATTTTTAACGGCTGTACGAAAGAAAAGAAGGGGAGAGATACTGTGAGAAGACCTGTACGATATAGAGTGAACCAGTTGTCAATGAATCTGCTGATTTCCTATCTTTCTATCCTGATAGCGCCGCTGCTTGCCATAGTGATTATTTATTTTACGGCTACCAGCCTGCTTTTGTCCGTGCAGAAGGAAAAGATGTTCACAACGCTGAATATGACCGCGCTGGAGGTGAACCGGAGTATTGAAGAGGCCGGGAATATGGGAGGCTATATCAGCAATTCCCCGGAGCTGCGGGATCTTTGCAGCAAGATCCGGCAGGAAAAGGATTATTATGATATGTATTTATATATCCGGTCGCTGTCGGATTATTCTATGTTCAACGCCGCCATAGAAAACATCTATTTTTTCTTTGAAAAAGGGGAATACATGGTGATGGACAAGGTGGTGGTGCCTGCGGATGACAGAGGTTACGCTTCCGTGGGCATGCTTGGCAGCGAAAGCTATAAGGAGCTGCTGGAAAACTTCGCCGGCAAGGTATACAGCAAGGATGTGCTCCGCCTGCAGGACGATGGGACGGATAAGAAGCTGATGGTGGCCCAGTCCTTCCCCTTCAGCGGTTATGAGAATCCCGAAGGGACGCTGGTGGTGGTGCTTAACGACAACCTGATAGATGGACAGCTGCGCAACAACCTGATCCATGGGCAGGGGATAACGCTGATGCTGGATAAAGAGCGGGACGGAGAGTACTTCCAGAAAATCATTACCGGGGAAAACTGTGACGTGGGAGCGGACGAGCTGCCCATGGATTACATCCTGGGGAAAAAGGACGGGGAATTCTCCCTGCATGGGGAACGTTATATCATATGTGCGGTGGAAAGCCCCGGTTCCCCTTACAGATATGTTTCCATACTGCCGAAAAAAACGCTGCTGGGACAGATCGGTTCCATAAAGTATCTGATCGTGGCGCTGTGCGTGACGGCCATGCTGGCGGGGCTGGCCGTATGTATCGGGCTGTGGAGGAAGCGCAGGGACGTGGTTCTTTCCTTCAGCAGATATCAGGATGAATTCGGAACGGCCCAGGGCAACGGGAAGCCGGTGCGCAGCTTCTGGGAGGGCATTCCCTACCTGCTTGACAGCGCCGCCAATCTGCAGACAACGCTGAAGCTGCAGAAGAATTTCATGCGCACGGCAGTGGTGCGCAAGCTGCTGTTCGGAGAATATACCTCCGGCGCGGAGCTGGAAGAGGAGCTTAAGAGCGTGGACATCACCCTGGAGGGGGATGCCTACTGCGCTGCGGTAATCCAGATACGCAGCAGTGTTATGAGTAAGGATCTGGAGCAGTGGAACGAGCTGCGGCTGTTCATCAGGGAATGCATACAGGAGCAGATATGCATCTCCAAGATTTACTGTGAGCTGGATCAGTCCCGCAGCGCCCTGATTTTTCCCGTGAGCAGGGAGGAAGCGCGGGAGACCATCCGGGAGCTGCTGACAGACTTCGGGGAGAGCCTTCTCATGGAAAAAGAGCTGGAAACCTATGTGGGGCTGGGCAGGAATGTGACGGATCGGATGGAAATCGCCACCTCCTGTGACGATGCCAGGGAGATTACGGAATATCTGGCCTTCCATAACATGCGTACCGTGATGTGCAAGGAGGAAATGCCGAAGCAGACAGACAGCTTCTTTTTCCCCATAGAGACGGAGCTTCTTCTTGTAAAGAGCATCCGCCAGGGCAACCAGGAGGAGATTGACGATATTTTCCGGGTGCTCACCTTTGAAAACTTTACCTACAGGAAGCTTACCGTCACCATGGCGGGTTACCTGACAGATCTGGTGCGGGCCACCGTGCTGCGGGCGCTGAAGGAGGAAGAGGACGCCGCTTCCGGCGCGGAGGAGCGGATTAACGGGGCGGAGAGCCTGGAAGAGCTTGCGGGGATATGCAGGCAGCTGCTGGCCGGCGCCTCCGGTCAGAAGAGGAAAAAAGAGGAGCAGGATGCGGATGCCCTGAAGCAGTCGATCCGGAAAACGGTGGCTGAAAAATATAGCCGGCAGGATTTTAATCTCAGCCAGCTGGCGGAAGAGCTGCAGGTTTCTGAAAACAGGCTGTATAAGCAGTTTAAGTCGCTGTTTGGCATGAGCTTCAGCGAGTATCTGGAAAATGAAAGGATTAAAATGGCCTGCGAGCTTTTGAAAAAACAGGTCCCGGTAAAGGACGTGGCGGAGGCTGTGGGCTATGGCAGCGATTTTTCCTTCCGCAGGGCATTTAAGCGTGTTATGGGGCTGGCGCCCAGCTATTATGCGGAGGGGCTGGATAATAAATGATGCATGGATGCGCGCGCCGGCGCGATGGATGGGAGGTATGAAAATGTTATCAAATCGTTTGATAGAATATGCGGAGAAAAAATATGCGGAAAGGCTGCCGTATCTGGAAACGGTGCGGGCCGGACTGGAGGAGGGATTCTCCCGGTGCACGCCGGAGGAAGCAGCGCTGATGCGGTTTTTCTACGGCACGATGCCTCTGCGGGATGCGGGGGAGTATGATTTCCGGGTGTTCCTTTCCTTTGTCAGACATGGGCTTTGGCTGCGGGAGCATGTAGCGTGGTGCGCCGCCCTTCCGGAGGATATTTTTGTAAACCATGTGCTGTATTACCGGATCAATTCCGAGGACATCAGTGAAAACAGGGCTTTTTTTTATGAACAGCTGAAGGACAGGCTGACCGGGAAGGAGCTCTGGAAATCACCCCGTCAGGCCGTAATCGAAATCAATTACTGGTGTGCGGAGCATGCAACGTACCAGGCGTCCGATATGAGAACCGCATCACCCATGACGGTATACAGGAGCGGGAAGGGGCGCTGCGGGGAGGAATCCACCTTTATGGTGACGGCGCTGCGCAGCGTCGGCATCTCTGCCAGGCAGGTATACACTCCCAGATGGGCCCATTGTGACGATAACCATGCCTGGGTGGAGGTATGGGCGGAGGGCCGGTGGTACTTCCTGGGGGCGTGCGAGCCGGAGGAGGTGCTTAATAAGGGATGGTTTTCCCATGCATCCAGCCGCGCGCTGCTGGTGCACAGCAGGAATTTTTCTGATTTTACCGGAGAGGAAGCGGAGGAATGCATTGGCAGGGAGGGCGTGACCTGGTTCTATAACAATACCTCCGTCTATGCCCGGACCCGCAGGCTTACAGTGGCGGTAAAGGATCGGGAGGGAAAGGCGGTAAAGGACGCGCTGGTTTCCTTTGAAATCCTGAATATGGGAGAGTACTGCAGCGTGGCGTCGCTGTCAACGGATGAAAAAGGCGAGGTGCACTTGACGGCGGGGCTGGGAGATTTCCATGTGAGGGCGCAGGCCGGCGGCTATTTTGGAGAACAGCTTGTATCCGGGGCAAGGCAGGAGCGGGCGGAAATCGTGCTGGACGCTGCTGCGGCGCAAGATAGCTGGATCAGGGATGTGTGGGAGCCAAAGGAGATAACTGCGCCGGAGGATTATCCCATGAATCCGGGCGCTGTAACACCGGAGCAGAAGCAGAGAAAGCGGCTGCGGCTTGCCGCCGCCAATAAAATGCGGGAGGAGAGAATCCGTTCCTTTTACCGGGAGGAGGCTGCGGCCAGGTATCCGGAGGAAAAGGAGCTGCTGCGCATTGCGGCCGGCAATTTTGACGAGGTGCTCCGGTTCCTGGAAAAGGATGGGAATCCTCACAGGAAAGCGCTGCTTCACAGCTTAAGCGCAAAGGATTATCTGGATGTAAGGGCAGCGGTGCTGGAGGATGCGCTTTGCGGGGCGGAAAAGGTCAGGGGCGCATGGCCGGAGGAAATTTATCGGGAATATCTGCTGTGCCCGAGGATTTATTATGAACAGCTGACGGCTTACCACAGCTTTATTGACGGGTATTTTACGGAAGCGGAGAAAGAAGCATTCAGGGAAGATCCGGAGAAGCTCTGGGCATATATAGAAAAAGAAATCAGTTATGAACCGGCGCTTGATTACCGGACCATCTGCGCCACGCCGGTGGGCTGCCTGACGCTGAAGCAGGGGAATGAAACGTCGAGGAAAATCCTGTTTGCGGCAGCCTGCCGTACCCTGGGGATTCCCGCCAGGCTGAACCGGGTGACGGCGGAGCCGGAGTATTATACGGGAACGCAGTTCCGTACGCCGGGGAAGAGCGTTGGACAAGAAAAAGCTGATGCAGCGCCGGGGAATACGGACGCGTCGCTGGTATTGCAGGTGGAGGACGGCAGTAAATGGATTTATTATCAGACCTGGACGATTGGGAAGCTGGATGGCCTGCAGTTTGTTACCTTGGATTATGAAGGCCTGCGTTTTGGCGGAAACTGTCTGGAGCTGTCCCTGGAGCCGGGGATTTACCGGCTGATCACCACCTCGCGCATGCCAAACGGCAACCAGCATGCGGCGGAGCGTACCTTCCGGCTGGCAGACGGAGAGCGCAGGGAAATATCCATGAGCCTGCGGGAGGGCAGCCTGGAGGATATGCTTGTGAACAATGAGCTTCCTGATTTTGAGGTGACGGATGCGGACGGGAAACGCTGTCCTGCGGCCCGGCTTACGGCCGGAGGCAGCGCGGTACTCTGTTTTCTGGAGGAAGGCGCGGAGCCTACGGAGCATGTTTTAAATGAACTGATGCAGCAGGCGGGCGACTGGAATGCGGCGGAGGCGAAGCTTATATTTATCGTAAGGGACGCAGAGGCGCTTGCCAACGCCACGCTTGCCCGCACGCTGGAGAAAATCCCCTGTGTTTCCGTTTATTTTGACCCGGAGGGAGAAACGCCGGAGCCAATCGCCAGACGGATGTATGTGGATCCGGAAAAGCTTCCGCTGCTGGTGGTGACAAGGGACGGTATGACAGGGATTTACGCAAGCAGCGGCTATAATGTGGGAAGCGTGGATCTCATGCTGAAAATTCTGAGCAGATAAAGGGGGAAGCCGCCCTGGGGCGGCACAAAGACGGACGTGAAGGAAAAGAATACAAAAGCGGTTATTGTTCTGAATGTGGTTGGTATTTTTCTGTATACGGTAGGGATGAGGAGCTTTGCGGCGCCGGCCAGGATTGCGCCCGGCGGCGCCAGCGGTATCGCCATCCTGGTGAACTTCCTGACGGGTTTTCCCATGGGCTTGTTCTGCGCACTGTTTAATTTCCCGATTCTGGCGGTTGTGCTGTGGAAAAAGATTTTCCCGGCCGGATTTGTGGGAAAGGCGACGGCAAGCATTGTACTGCTGTCACTGATGACGGACCTGCTGGCGCCCGTCCTGCCCCATTATCAGGGAAATGCCCTTCTGGCGGCGCTGTTTGCCGGGGCCTTCATGGGCACGGGGCTGGCAATGGTTTATCTGGGCACATCGGATACGGGCGGCATTACCATGATTGGCCTGATCCTGCAGAAGTATTTTCCCCACCTGAAGGTGGGAACGCTTGTGTCCGCCATCAATATGGTAATCGTCCTGGCCTCCGGTGTGGTTTACCGGAACATTGACAGCATCCTGTATGCTATTGTGACGGTATATGTGTCCGGGCTTTTTATGGACAGGCTGGTGAACCAGGCGAATTCCAAGGATTTGATTATTGTAATGAGTGAATGCACGGACAAGGTGCGCTGCGTTTTCCTGGATGAGCATAAAGGAATCACCATTCTGAAGGGAGAGGGCGGTTATACCAGCGAAACCCAGAGGGTGATTCTGGGAGCGGCAGGGAAGGCGGACTGTTCAAAAATCCAGGAAAAAATCCGCAGGGTGGATCCAAAGGCTTTAATCATTGTGGCGGAGGCCAGCAATGTGGTGGGCAAGGGCTTCGGAAGAATGCTGTGATTCCGGCGGGAAGGCTTTGTCATGGAATCTGGAAAAAAGGGAGGATGGAAAAATGGTTACGGTAACGGAAGGGAAGAATGCCCGTTTTTATATTGATTTTGCGTGGGAGAAGGATCCCCATATCAGAAGCTTCCGGCTGGGGCTGGAGGAGGTTTTTGAAGGAAAATACCTGGAGACGCTGTATGTGCCCGTTCAGGGACAGGCGTTTCTGCTGGTTGGGTGCGGTAAGGAAAAGGAGACAGGGCTTCTGGAGGTGAAGGAAATCCTGGCGGCCGCCTCAGCCAGGTGCCGGGAGATGAAGGTGAAGGAATGCTCCGTTGATATCTCTGTTTTCACGCAGCTTCTGGGGAAGGATGCGGTGACGCAGAGTGTGCTGGGGCTGGAGCTGGGAGGCTACAGCTATTCTTTTTCCAGGGAAAAGAAGGAGGAGGCTCCCTGCTGTTTCCAGCTGGAAAGGGTCAGCGGGCTTGAAGGGCTGGAGGAATTAATTGAAGAGGCGCAGGAGCTGGCAGGGGATATCCTTTTTGCCAGGGATCTGGTAAATACGCCGGGTAACCATCTGCGTCCCATGGATCTGGACCGGGCGGTGACGGGCTTCGTGGAGGATGTGGAAATCGAGGCGCAGACCTTTGTTTACGGACAGCTGCGCGCCATGAAAATGGAGGGTCTGTATGGCGTGGGCGGCAGCAGTGAGTATCCGCCCTGTATGCTCGTCCTGCGCTACCGGGGCAATCCGGACAGCAGCGAGGTATACGGCCTGGTAGGAAAGGGCGTGACCTGCGATACCGGAGGCTATTGTCTGAAACCCAGCGGTTCCATGGCCGGGATCAAGGGGGATATGGCAGGGGCGGCCGCCGTTGTGGGAGCGCTCCATGCTGTGGCGGCAAGGAAGCTTAAGGTGAATGTAACGGCCTGCCTGCCCATGTGTGAAAACAGGATTTCCCAGTCTGCGCTGCTGCCGGGGGATGTGATCACAGGGTACGGCGGCAAGACCATTGAGGTTCTCAATACGGATGCGGAAGGCAGGCTGATTCTGGCGGACGCGGTGAGCTTTTGTATCCGTGATGAAGGGATAACGAAGCTTTTGGATATCGCAACGCTGACCGGGGCGGCCTGGAACGCGCTGGGCTATACCATCGCGGGGGCGATGTCGGATGATGATGATTTTTACAGGGTATTTGAAAAAGGACTGGCGCATTCGGCGGAAAAATACCTTCGTTTTCCTTTCGGCAGGGAGCATGTGGAAATGATTAAGAGCAGCGTGGCCGATGTGAAAAATGTAGGCTCCAGCTGCTGCGGGACAATTACGGCAGGCCTGTTTATCCGGGAATTCTGTGAGGGAAAGCCCTGGATTCATCTGGACATTGCAGGTACGGCCTGGTGCGATACACCCACCTATGCATTTGAAGCCAAAGGGGCGACAGGCGCAGGGGTTGCTTCGATGTATTTCATGCTGAAGGAAGCGGCCGAATAACGGGAATGCCGCAGCGGCCGCCGGCCATTGTCTTGTATGTTTCCTTTCCTTTTTATCGTAACAATGATAAAATAGTTTTAACGGGACATAAGTGAGGGGGATTTTGTGATGGGGAAAAAAGCAGTGTCGGCGGGAGCGCTTCTGCTGCTGTCGGTTTTTCTGATGGCAGCGGGCTGCGGCAGCAGGGAGCAGTCAGACAGTTCGTACCAGACGGCGTTTCCGGAGCCTGTCTACGACTGGGGGAAAAGTACGGGGGAAACGCTGGTGATCTGGGGAATTTATCCGGAAATGGAGCGAAGCTATATTGTAAAGGCCTTTGAACGTTACCGGAGCCTTACGGGAAATGAACTGGAGGTGGTTCAGATACCCAAGGAGGAATTCGAAGAAAAGCTGTTTGGCGCGGTGGAAGGAGAGACGGAGAGACCGGATATCCTTCTCAGCTATGGGGGAACCAATATTGATATTTATGATCCCGATGAGAATTTTTATGATTTTACAGAGGCGGGCTGGGTGGAGGATCTGACGGATACCGCAATTAACCAGGCAGTTTATAATGGGAAAATTATCGGGCTGCCACACTGGGAGGCTTCTGTTTCGGGAACCATCTATAATAAAGAAATTTTCAGGAAATATCATCTGGAGGTCCCAAGGACCCAGGAGGAGTTCCTGCAGACCTGTGAAACGCTGAAAAACCACGGGGTGATTCCTCTTTATATGCCCGGGAAGGAAATTTCCATGCTGCTCTACCAGTTCCCGCTGGACAGTGTGGTGGAGGATATTTCCGTATTGGAAGGACTCAATGACGGAAGCCTTGGGTATGCGGATATACCGCAGATGGAACAGATTGTCATGTGGTACAGGATCATGGCGGAAAAGGAATATCTGGGTGATAACTATATGGAGGATGACTGGAACGGGATGAACGAGGCCATGGAGTCCGGCAGGTATGCCATGATGCTTTGCTGGGATACCTGGCTGTATACGGATTTTGAGGGAGATGCATCCCGGTTCGGGCTGATGCCGGCGTTTATGGGCGTGCCGGAGGAGGGAACCTTTGAAGGCCCCAACCTGGGAATGTTCCTGGTAAATAAGAACAGTGAGAGACTGGATGCCGCTTTGAATTTTATTACGTTTTTGGCGGATCCCTATAATTATAACGCCGCATTTGAGGGGATTTATACGGCGCCTGTTTTTAAAAACCAGATAGCCAGTATTTCCACCCCGCAGTATCTGGAGGCGGAAAGCGTGATTGAGAGACATTTCCATGATTCCATAGCCTGGCTGAGAATCCGGGGGTTTTCACAGATGGATGCCTCCTGCATCCTGGAATTTATGGAAAGCGGGAGCGGGATGACAGCGCAGGACTGTCTCAGGAATATGGACAGGCTGCGTGCGGAGCGCATGCAGGAAAATCCGGTAAGGTAGGGGTTGCAGATGAAGAGTGGTATGGGGAAAAAGGCGGGAACCCGGATTTTTGCGGGAGCTCTGGCCGGGGTGATTATAGTGTTCGCGCTGGTTTCAGCGTTCTATATCCATAATTTTGATCAGACCCTGCTGGAGGAAAACCAGAGCCATCTGGCGGAGGTGGCGGATCATATCGTTACCTATATCCAGGCGGCGGTGGAGGATACGCTGGATACCCTGGAGACGGCGGCGGATGCCCTGCCCCTTATGGAACAGGAGGAGTGTGTCGGTTATCTGAAGCAAATGGTGGACAGGCATGGTTTCACCTACGCGGGATATGCGGGTAGAGACGGTGTGCTTCATGCGACGCAGGAGCTGCCGTATTCGGATATTTC